>JAGOCE010000415.1 GCA_017998915.1 Candidatus Ozemibacteraceae bacterium | reverse complement strand
GAAGAGGACCGTCGTGGTCGGCTCGTGGACGATGAAGACCAGGAAGGGGTGGTCGGCCTTGAACTCGACGGGGACGGGTATTCGGGCCATCGTCTTGGTCTGCATCACCACGGCTGTCGCCGCGGCCGCCTCGGTGCCTTCCTCGTCGACCTTCACGAACGCCTTGTGAAGAGCGGCGGAAATGAACAGTCCCGGCTCATCCTTCGCCTTCGCGGGATCGAGCATTCCGGAAAAGTCCGCGTTCTTCTCGTCGAATGCGAGATTCACGCCCAGGCCCCGGAGAGCTTCGGCCAGCGAACAGCCGCTTTCCATCTTGAATTTCGGAAGAAATACGTGGACTTTCGTCTCGTCGAGGCCGTTCAACCATTCGGCGAAGGGCTTCTCCGCAAGCGTCGTCTCCAGTTTGGCGATGCCGTCACGCTCTTTGGGGAGAAACACATACATGGCCAGCGTATCGCCCTTGTACGGCAGCCGCAGCATCTGGAACGCATCACTGCCGGCATACCCGAAATCGCCGGTTTGGTACATCATCGGAACCTTCGTTTCCGTTTTCCCGTCGACGAAGAACGGGGCGTCGGTCGTATCAGCCTTCGGGAACTCGACTGCCCAGGTTCCCTTGAAATACACCGCATTCACCAGGACCAGCCTCGTCAGGGTGTTGAGGATCCCTTCCGGAATCAGGTCTTTGATCAGGTTCTGCGTCTGGGTCTCGACCCACGCGTTGATCTCCAGTCGGATCTTCAGGTAATCCGCAGCGAAGTCGACCAATTGGATTTCACTGGCGAACGTCGTTTTGATGAGATCGAGGTATGCCGTGGCAAAGGGATACGGTTTGTGGGCCCAGATGGCGTTCGCCACCGACAGCTTGTAATCGGCGGGCGCGGACGTGCCGCCGAACCCGGGGAAACTTTTCATGAAATCGCCATACAAGCTGGCAAGCGCTCCCTGGCCGTCGACCGGATACGCGAACGCCTTCGCCATCTCCGCACGAGTCTCGCCGGCAGCACCGGCAAACGGCATGGCAAACGCGATGTGGATGCTGAATGGCGAGAAGAACAGGTTGCCGGGAGCGGCGGCGGAAAGGCCGGACAGCAGCTTCAGGCCCAGGGCGTTGACGCCGGCGGCCACCTGCTTCACGTCGGCCGGCGACGAAGCGTCAGCGGCAGCGGCCGCCCCGCATCCCGACCATGCAAAGACCGCCGCCACCAGAATGACAAACCATCTCGAAGCACGCAAACGACGACTGTTGATCATGTATTGCCTCCCGGAGAGTGATGATTGAATGCGAACCGCTCAGGTCACACGACCTGCGGCGGAATTCGCCGTGCTCACCCAAGCATACGCCACCCGCTATCGCGGCGCCACCTGAAGACGGAGATCACTCAAGGCGGTACGTGTCACCCGCCGGCATCCGGTTCGCGGCCGCCGCGACGGACGGCAGCGCGGCCAAACTTCTGCCGTACAGCATCCACCGCGTGATCAAGCGCTTCGAGCCGAGCGAGTTCGTCATCTCCGAAGAGGGTCGGCTGGCGCGGCTCGCGTGTCAGGTGGGCCATACCCACACCGATCAATCGCACCGGTTTCGGCAGTTCCTCGGCGGCAAGGAGTTCCAGGGCCGTATCGATCAGCAGTTTCGTGCTCTGTGAGGCTTCCGGCAGGGTGACCTGGCGGGTGATCTGCGTGAAATCCGAAAATTTGATCTTGAGCCGGACCGTTCGACCAAAGTATCCCTGCTTCCGCAGGTCCTCCGCGATGCTCTCTGCTTGTCTTCTGATCCAGAGGCCGAGTTCGTCGCGATCGAACGTATCGCTGTCGAGAGTGTCCTCGGCGCTGCTGGACTTCGGCTCGCCGTCGGGAACGACCGGGGTGGCATCGATGCCGTGCGCCATCTCCCACAGCCCGACGCCGCCGCTTCCCGATCGTTTTTGCCACCATTCCAGCGGGTATCGCCGAACGTCGCCGACGATCCGAATGCCGAGCCGCTTCAGCGCCTCTTCCGTGTGACTGCCGACGCCCGGCAGCCTGCCGATCGGAAGCGGCGTGAGAATTCCCAGGACCTGGTCCGGCTCGATCACGACGAGGCCGTCCGGCTTTCGCATATCAGATGCTATTTTTGCCAGGAACCGGACCGGAGCAATGCCGGCCGAGCAGGTCAGGCCGCCGGTGATTTCGCGAATACGCGTCTTGGCGTGCATCGCGAGTTTTTCCGGGGGGCCGAACAGCCGCCCGGTGCCGGTTATGTCGACGTATGCCTCATCGCACGACATCGGCTCGACGAGCGGCGAAAGCGTCTCGAGAAACGCCATGATCGTGCCCGATATCTGCTGATATCGTTTCATGCGCACCGGCCGCACGACCGCATGCGGGCAGAGCCTCAGCGCCTGGGTCATCGGCATCGCAGAATGGATGCCGAACTTCCGGGCTTCGTAGGAAGCAGCCGAAACGACGCTGCGGTGGGTGCCGCCTACGACGATCGGCTTGCCCCGAATTTCCGGGCAGTCGAGCTGCTCGACCGACGCGTAAAACGCGTCCATGTCGATATGCATGATCGTGCGTTTCGATGCATCATTCATCGTGAAATGGCCCATGGCTGGAGAAACTGTCAGGCACGATATACCGATGTCGTTCCGATGCCGGTCAGGGTTCCAGGATCGATCTGAGTTTTTCGCCCAGCGAACGGACCTCGAACGGTTTTTGGAGGAAGCCGGCAAGGCCGTCGTTCGCGAACTGTCTGGTGCTCTCTCCCTCGGTGTAGCCACTCATCAGGATGACCGGCAGACGGGGAAACTGCTTTTTCACCTGGAGATGCACTTCGTATCCGTCGAGGTGCGGCATCGTCAGATCGAGCATCACGGCGGTCAGTTCGGCGCCACGCTGTCTGCAGAGTTCGACCGCCTCTCTCCCGTCTTTCGCGGTAATGACTTTGAAGCCGTAAAACGACAGCATCATCGAGGCCACGCTGCGAATCTCGGCCTCGTCGTCGGCCAGCAGGATCGTTCCCGAGCTGCGCCACGCGGAAATGTCGCATTTCGGCCGCGAAGCGGGGGCGCCGAGGCCCACGGCGGGAAGGAAGACGCAGAACGTCGTCCCGTTCCCCGGCTTGCTGTAGACGCGTATGGCGCCGTGATGACCGCGCACGATGCCGAGCACCGCCGCCAGACCGAGGCCGCGCCCCGTGAACTTGGTCGTGAAGAACGGGTCGAACATGCGCTCCTGGATCGAGGACTCCATGCCGCAGCCGGTGTCAGATATCTCCAGGGCAACGTAGCTGCCTTCCCTGGCGTTTTTTTCGAGGGATATGCCGGCAAGAAACGCCTGGTCGCACTCCATTTTTTTCGTCTGGACGATGATCGTGCCAGGCTTGTTCTCGAGCGACTCGGACGCGTTCGTCAGGAGATTCAGCAGGACCTGTCGCACCTGCGCCGGATCGGCCTCGATTTCGGGAAGGCCATCGCCGAGCCTGTAATCGACCACGGCCTTTTTCGAGACGCTGACCTCGATGATCTTCGACATCTCCCGGATCAAGTCGTTCAGCTGCAGCTTCTTTCGTTCGGTGTAGCTCTTGCCGGCGTAGGCCAGCATCTGCCGGCACAACTCGGCAGCGCGTTTCGAAGCCGTGACGATCGGCTCGAGATGGCCCTGTATCTCGTGGTCGGGCGGCAGGGACATCCTGACCAGGTCGACATGCCCTAATATTGCCATCAATATATTATTGAAATC
>JAGOCE010000414.1 GCA_017998915.1 Candidatus Ozemibacteraceae bacterium | reverse complement strand
ATCTTCAACATGGCGACCCGTGCCCAGGCGCAAGTCCGCGACTTCCTCGCCCAGAGCGACGAGGTCAACACCGGCGTCATCAAGGTTCCGGATGCCCGTCTGGACTACCTGACCGGCATTTTCAAGCCGAAGAAGACGATCCACGCGACCGTCGAGTTCACGGATATCCCCGGTGTCAGCAAGGATGAGAAAGGCTTTTCGAGCAAGACCCTCGCGAACATCCGCACCTGCGATGCGCTGATGCTGGTCATCCGCGTGTTCGGCGGCAGCGACGTCCCGCATGTTCACGACCGGGTCGACCCGGCGGCGGACCTCGAGGAGCTGCTTCTGGAGTTCGTGTTTTCCGACCTCGAGATCGTCCAGAACAAGATCGAGCGCGCCCAGAAGGAGCTGAAGGCCGGCAAGAAACCAGAAATCCTGCGCGAAATCGAGCTGATGGAGCGGCTGAAGAAAACACTCGAAGCCAACCAGCTCATCTCGAGCATCGAGCTGTCGGCCGAAGACGAGGCACTGATGCGCGGTTTCCGCTTCCTGACCCAGAAGCCGGTCATGCTCGTCGGCAACTGTTCCGAAGAGCAGTTCAAAAACCCCAACGACGAGACCGTGAAGAAGTTCGGCGAGGCCTGCGCGAAGCACGGCTGGCCCAGCCTTCTCATCGCGGGCAAAACCGAGATGGAGATCTCAGGCTTGTCCCCGGAGGAAGAGGCCACATTCCTCCAGGAATACGGCATCGCCGAGTCCGGCCGCGACAGGCTGATCAGGGAAGCATACCGTGTACTGAACTATATTTCGTTCCTCACGGTCGGCGAGGATGAAGTCCGCGCCTGGCCGATCCAGCAGGCGACGCGCGCCCAGAAGGCGGCCGGCAAGATCCATTCCGATATCGAACGCGGTTTCATCCGTGCCGAGGTCGTCGCCTACAAGGATTTCGTCGAGAAGGGCGGCATGGCGGGCGTCAAACAGGCAGGCCTGATGCGGCTCGAAGGCAAGGAGTATCTGGTCGAGGACGGTGACATCATCAACTTCCGGTTCAACGTCTGACAAAGGGCCACCGACGGTAGTTCAGCCCGTCCCTCCGAAACGGGTCCCCCTCCAGCGAAAGCTCTCCGTCGGCATCATCATAGCCCTTTCGGTCATCACACTCTTTTTCGTGATGACCACGGCGTTATTTCGCGACATCGAGAGGTTCGTCGACCTGATCCTGACGCCCGACATCAGGATCGCACGACTGTACGAACGGTGTGGCAACCTCTGGAATCAGATCGACGACCAGGTGGCCATCAGCCTTGCCGACATTTCCCGCGTGGGTCCTCTGATCAACGAGGAACTGCTCGCGAAGTTCGAGGGTACGCTGGCGGAGCTCGACGGCATCGTGACGATTCCGGAACGTCGAGTGGAGTTTCTCGAACTGACGCGTCTCGCCGCAAGCTATACCCATCAGCTCGCGGAGCTCGACCGGCACAATCGCCGCCGGGGGGAAATCACCCGCATCGATGCGCAGAAACGCACGAAAGCAGCACAAGCCATCTCGGCCCGCACGACCGAGCTGTCGAAGCGCTTCAAGCGCATGCTCGAAGACGCCACGACCACCCTCAACAGTCCGGAGTTTCAGCAGTCCCTGGGCAATACGTCCTCAATGCTCACGACCATCTCGAAAATCGAGAAGGACCTTCAGGTCGTCGAGGCGGAAATCGGCCTGTATGTCGTGAAAAAGGCGGACTCGGTCGCTTTCTCCGGAGCCGTCCCCTCTCGCATCAATCTTCCCGACCGGATCCAGAAGCGGCTGCAGTCGATTCTCGGACTCCTGACGCGCTCGCTGGAGGAGACGAACAGCCCGATCCAAAAGCGGGTTCTCGGAAAGATACACTCGAGTATAAATGATTTCAAGGCATCGTTTCTCGATCTTCGCGAGATGCTCGAACGGCCCGACAGCGAAAAGATCGAGATTGACGACCTTCTGACCGCATCGATCGAAACCATCAAACTCGTGTTCGAAGAGGGACAACGTCTGATCGCATCAGAGGCGGACGCCTTCTGGTTCAGGATACACGCCACATCCACGGACCTCGTCACCGAAACGAAACGGGACTTTTACCTCAGTTTCGTCTTCCTGGCGGTTGCCCTCGGCTCCGGGCTGTACATCCTCTTCACCTTTCCACGCCGCGTTGCCGAGCCCCTTCAACAGTTGAAAAAGCAGGTCAGACAGTTCAAGCTGGGCGATTCCTATGAGCTGGAACCGATCGAGAGCGAATCGGAGGAGATCTACTCGCTCGGCGAGTCGTTCCGCACTCTCACCCGCGACCTGAGCGAGCAGGCGAAGATCAACAAAGATTACCTGAAGACGATTCCGGAGCTGACCGACATCTTCCGTGAATTTGAGGTCACGCGGAATGAGCATGGAGACGGCGAGCAGGAATTCAGCAGCGACATCGACCGGAAAGTTCGCTTCGAAACCGCCGTCGGAAAGGTGCTTTCCCTGCTCAGAGAGCGGCTTCCAAGCATAGGTTTGCTGAAAGTGATGATCCGAGGCACCGGCCCCACGAACCAGCCCGGCTACTGGCGACTCGGCGAACCCGTCATGTCTGACGAGTTCAGAAACTCACCCGAGTTCGCCCCGTATATGGCATCGGTGGGCACCCCCGTCACCCAGAAACATGCCCCCTCGCTAGAATTCATCCCCGCTTCAGAAGGTCTTACGGGCGGATATTTCGAAGACATGAAAGACGCCAAAATTTCGACGGATGACGGTAGCTTCTTCCGGAAAACCTACAATATCAATTCCATCCAGGACAACCCGCTGCTCCGCAAGCGGACATACGAGCAAGGCCTCGAGGGAAGTCTGCATCTCGAGCCGCTCAAGCCGCCGGAATCGGACTCCGACGAGTACAGTCGCCTGATGCAGCCGGAATATCTGGGAGTCCTGTTCGTGTATTTTCCCGAGCCTGACACCATGCTTTCGCTTCAGGACATGTCGTTCATCAAGATCATCGCCGATCAGATATCGGCGCTCATCGAAACCGACAATCTCCTCAAAGAGAAGGACTCGAAGGAACGCATCGAGTATCAGCTGTCGATGGCCAAGGAAATTCAGGGCAATCTGCTTCCCCGAGCCACTCCGAACGTGCCGGGCGTGAAGATCTGCAGCGTCAGCAAATCTGCCGGAGAAGTCGGCGGCGATTACTACGACTTTTTCGAGCTCGGGCCCCATCGCTTCGGCATCGTCATCGCCGATGTTTCAGGCAAGAACGTTCCGGCGGCGATCATCATGACCGTCTTCAAAATGACGCTCTCGATGATGGATCTCGCGAAGCTCTCCGCCGCCGGGGTTCTCGTGAAGGCAAACGAGATCATCCAGAAACACATTACACCCGACCGCTTCATCACGGCGATGTACGTTATCATTGACACCGAAACCGGAGACATCGAGCTCGCATGCGCGGGCCATAATCCGGCGATTCTCGCCCGGCCGAAGGGAGAACCCAAACTCGGCATTCACACGGCAAAAGGCATCCCTCTCGGGATCATGGACATGGCGTATGAAACGAAGAAATTCACGATGCAGCCCGGAGACATGCTCGTCATGTATACGGACGGCGTCACGGAGGCTCGCAATCCCGAAGGGGAGGAGTATGAGGAGAGCAGGCTGAAACGGTTCCTGTCCGACCCGAGGTCGACGGATCCGGCGGCGGCTCTGCTGGACAGCGTGATTCAATTCATCGGCGATGCCGAGCAG
>JAGOCE010000040.1 GCA_017998915.1 Candidatus Ozemibacteraceae bacterium | reverse complement strand
ACGGTCGCGGATGCCGGTCACGGTGACATTGATGGCTTTGAGCACCTGCTTCGGCGCCTGGAGCGTCGCGGGCGAGTCGTGGTTGCCGCCGACGACGACGATGCTCCGGCAGCCCTGCGCGGCGCACCGGCTGAGAAACGAGAAGTACATCTCGAGGGCGTAGTTGGGCGGCAGCCCCGAATCGAATATATCGCCGGCTATGAGAAGCAGCTCGATGCGCTCGTTCCGCACCGTTTCCAGAAGCCATTCCAGGAAGGCGCGGTGCTCTTCGTCACGCTTCTGCTGCAACAGCAGGTGCCCGAGATGCCAGTCCGACGTGTGCAAGACCTTCATACCGTTTCTCCCCTGGGGCCCCGGCTCATTCGAAGCGGCAGATTCTCGAGATGGGTGCCCGACCCTGGCTGAACATGATACAGGACAATTGCACGAAAATGCTCAACGGGGAGAAACACTGATTGACCGATCGAATGGGGCGATATGGAACAGGGCCTCTCTTGAGGAACACCTGGCACCGGGGAATATCGGGCGCTCATGATCGGGGCGGGGGATGCCGATAAGTTTTCTAGCCTATTCCGGAGGTTGTTTCATGATCTCCCGTCCAACACGCCGTTCACCCGCATCGCATCGCGGGTTGTTCCTGTTCTTCGTGGTCGGTCTGTTCATGCTGCAGATCGCCTTCGCTTTCACCATACACGGAGACATCGGGCCGCAGTCGCCCGTCGTGCCGGGCATCGACAGGCCGGCGTCGCCGCTGCTGGTTGGGCGCATCGACAGCCTGATCAACCAGCCCTGCATTCGCCAGCCGGTGCGGCCGGCGCCCGAGGGAGCGTTTGCCCCCGCGGCCAGGAGTATCCCGCCCGAGCCGGTCGCGGTTGCTCCGAAAGCCGCACTCGACACGCAGGAACTTGCCAGGTCCCCCGCTCTCCGGAACGTTCAGATCCAGGAAAAAGGGCGGTACCTCGAATACACGATCGAACACGGCGATACGCTCGACTCGATTTCGACAAAACTGTATGGCAATACCCGCATGACCGGGGCGATCGTCAGGCTCAACAGAATCCGCGATGAGAAGGCACTCCAGCTTGGCGAACGCCTGCTCGTGCCCCGCACCGGCCTGGTTGTCCGATTGGCCGCCCGCTGAGACCCCCCGACGCCCTGCGCCGCCCCGTCACGGTGCGCCGCCACCGCCCACACCGGGCGGAATCCGCTGAAACGATACCGGGAACCGCATGATATCAACCTCCATCAAGTCGCTGAATCTGCTGTGCATCGTGGGTTATCTGATGTTCATGACGCTCGCGATCGACTCGTCGATCGTCGACGCGCTGGTCTTCTTCGTTTCCGAGGAAGACGGCACGGCTGTCTTCACCACCGGCGCGGTTCGCACCACGTCGCTTGGCAAGCCCGGCGCCGGCCCCTCAGGATTTGCCGCGGTCCAGTTCAAGTCGCTCCCCATGAGCGGTTCCGGCAGGGTCGAACCGTCTGCGACGCGAACGTCGTCTGCTTCGCAGACACCTCCGGTGAATATCGCCATGAATGCCGGCCTTTCGTTCAAACACACCTCAGGCGCGGCCATGATCCAGGCCACTCCGGCTGCCGCCGGCGATTCGCATGAGATGGCAGCCCCGCATGAGGAAGTCATCGAAGAGGCAAGCGGTGCCGCATCCTTCACGGCCGATGCTCTCACGGCGGCCGACGACGACGAGACCGGAGAAGACGGCGAGGAGTGCGCCAGCGAGTCCGGTGAGATCGATGGTGATGCGGCGGAAACTTCCGTCGCAACCGCACATTCAGACAGTCAAGCTCCAGTCATCGGCATGCGGTCTGAGGTGAAGCCGGCATCTGCCATGGCTCCCGTCTCGGTGCCAATGGTTGCTCCGGCGCCGGTATCCGAACCCGCTGTGCCACAGACCGCGAATGCTCCGGTTGATGGTCGCCAGCTCTCGATTCTCGAGGTCATTCGCATCCTGCCCACCCGGCCGTGGCGGTATGACCCCGGCCTCGACCGGTATGTCGTCGATTACAACGCAGACACCCGGATCGTGATGACGATCAGGCCTGCCCTCCAACGCCTCGTGGAAAGCGCGTTCAAGCATTACACGACCAAGATGGGCGCCGCGGTCATCCAGGACCCCGCCACGGGGGCTATTCTCGCCCTGACTTCCTCCGACAAACGCCACATTCTCTCGCCCGACTCGCCCGGGTTCATCACCGACAACTGGGCTCTGAAAGCCACGTTCCCGGTTGCCTCGATCTTCAAGATCATCACCGCTGCGGCAGGCATCGACCGACAGAAAGTCGTTCCCGCCAGCCGCATCCGCATCGGCCGTAAAGCCTCGCTCGAGCTGTGGCGCGCGTTCGCCAAGTCCCACAACGGCGTGTTCGGCGTCGTGGGCCGGGCGGTCGGCAAGTCCGTCCTGCTCGCCTACGCAAATGCGTTCGGCTTCAATCGGCCGTTCTACTTCGACCTGCCCGTGACGAAATCCGTTGCCGACATTCCCGATTCTGGCGTGAAACTCGGGGAATCGGCCGCCGGCCTGAACCGCGAGTTCGAAGTCTCGCCGATGCACGTCTCGAGCATCATTTCGACCGTGCTGAACCGCGGCCGCATGATGAAGCCCTATCTGGTCGACTCCATTATCCACAAGGGCCAGGTGGTGTTCCGGCGACAGCCGTTCCCGCTTGCCCAGCCCATCCCGTCCGGCGTCGCCACACAGATCTACGAGATGATGCGCACGACCACGACCCATGGAACCGGCAAGCGAGGCTTCGCCTGCTACAAGAGCTGCCCCGGTCTCGCGAACATGAGTGGCGGAAAGACGGGAACCCTGACCGGGAGCGACCCGCATTATCTGTTCACCTGGTTCGGCGGCTTCACCCGCACGGGTGGCAGAGACCTCGCGCTCACTGTCCTGGTCGGCCAACCCGGCTTCTCGTCGGTGCGCGCGGCATCGCTCGCCGGGCGCATCGCCTACGAACTGTATACGGGGAAAGCGCCGGGCGGGGCTTCAAATTCGCGCATCGCGCGCAAGTAGGGTGTCGAACAGGGCGTATCGCGATGCGCTCTTACGAAAAATGCGATAAAAACAACATCGCCTTCCGGCTCCCGGAAGGCGATGTCGATATATTATCCGTTATTTTTTTGGGGTCTGCTCGGGGGCGGGCGGCACGGGAGCGGCATCGGGCTTCGGAATCTCGAACTGTCCCGTTACCTTGAACGCCGCCGTGTCTTCGCCGTCGGCATCCTTGCCTGGCACGGCCGAGATGACGTCGCCGGCCTTGAACTGCTCACCCTTCAGGATCAACTCGGCGAGCGGATTCTCGATATGACGATGGATGCAGCGGCGCAGGGGACGCGCGCCGTATTTCAGGTCGGTTCCCGAATCGACGAGGAAGGTGCGCAGCGCATCGGTGAACTCGATCTTCATGTTCAGGTTCGAGAGCCGCGAGGCGACCTCGTTGAGCATGATGTCGAGGATATGCAGGTTGTCTTCCTTCGTCAGGGCGCGGAACACGATGATATCGTCGATGCGGTTGAGGAACTCGGGCGGGAACTTCTTCTCGAGGCTCTTGCGCGTGATCTTCGTCTTCTGGGCGTGCGACAGTTCTTCGAGCTTCTCTTTCGGCTTGTCGGCCTTGGCCTTGGCGGTGTCGCCGCCGACGCGGAAGCCCGGCTTGCTTTCTTCAGAGGTGATGTCGCTGACGCCGACGTTGGTGGTCATGATGATGCAGGCTTCGCGGAAGCTGACCATCTCGCCCTTGCTGTCGGTGAGGATGCCTTCGTCGAGCAGCTGGAGCAGCAGATTGTGCACCTTCTCGTGTGCCTTCTCGATCTCGTCGAACACGACGACGCCGTTCGGCTTGTTCTTGACGGCCTCGGTCAGATATCCGCCCTCGTTGTGGCCGATGTAGCCGGGGGGCGCGCCGATCAGCTTCGAATACTCGTGGCTCATGGCGTATTCCGAGCAGTCGACGCGGACGAGATCGGTCTCGTTGCCGGTCAAAAACTCGCACAGCGCCTTGGCGAGCTCGGTCTTGCCGACGCCGGTTTGGCCGACGAAGATGAAGCTGCCGATCGGCCGCTTCGGATTCTTCAGGCCGACCTTGGCCTTGCGGATCGCCTGGGCGACGGCCGTGATGGCTTCATCCTGGCCGATGATGCGCTTCTTCAGGTGCTTCTCGATCTCCATGAACCGCTGGTTCTTGGCCTTCGCTTCGTCGGCGGCCTCGGAGCCAAGCATCGGAATCGCGCCCTGGGGCTGATTCTCGTCGACCTGGATGGTCACTTCCTTGATGTCGAGCGAAGGGTTGACCTTGACGCACAGGTTATACAGTTCCTGCTCGATGATCTCGCCAAGCAGCGGATACTCGTTGTTCCCGAACACCAGGGGCGCGATCTCGTCAAGGTAGTTCACTACCGATGCGTTGATGATCAGACGCTTGTAGGACTTCTTGTCTGTGATCTTGATGTTCTTGAAGAGCTGCTGTTTCTGTTCGGGCGTAAACGCCCGAATCGCGACAAAGCGGTCCAGTGACTCACAAAACTTCATTTTGATTCCGGGGGTGGAATCCATGGAAGCCCTCCTGGGGGGTTTTCCCGTTGACAAGCACTATCTGACAGGGTATACCAGAGTGTATCACCAACCAAACCATAAGGCAACACCCCACATTTGACGGGACGACGATGAGAGCGAAAGAGGCCGAGGAACACTTCGACAGGGCCATTCATTATTTCCGGGGCGGTTTTTTCCCCGCTGCACTGCACGAGTTCCGCATGGTACAGCAGCTCGACCCCGAATACCCCAACATCGCCTTCATGCTGGAAGCAGCCCGCAAGAAATCCAGCGAGGTCACCGGCCAGCTTTCCTCCTTCATCGAATCAGCCTTCGACGGGGAGGTTCAGAATCTCTCCAGGCAGCTGGTCATCGAAGGCTCCGGTGCCCTCGGCAACCAGATCGAGGAGCTCCTCCGGCTGGACAAACCGCAGGAAGCGCTTTCCCAGCTCGACGCCGCCGAAGCGATCGTTCCCGAGTCCAAACCCTTGCTTCTCCTCAAGGCGAGCATCCAGAGACGGCTGGGGCACCTCGAAGAAGCCGAAAAGACCCTTCGACAGGCGATGACGCTGTTCCCCAGCGACCCGGAGATCATCAACAATCTCGGCAATATTTTCCTCGCCCGCGGCCTGTTCCGCGACGCCGAGGAGCAGTTCGCGGAAGCGCGCCGCCTGGCCCCCGATGACATGCGCGTGGTGAACAATCTCGGCTCGCTTCGAATGGAAATGTACCGCCTCGACGAGGCACGCGGCTGTTTCGAAGAGGTGCTGCGTCGCCAGCCCCAGATGGCCGTCGCCCGCCGCAACCTCGATAGCCTTCGCATGCGCATCGCCGATCTCGACCTCGAGATCACACGGCTGCGGCGCGAATACGGGGCGCACCCGAACTACCCCGACATCGCCCTCTCGCTCGGAAAGGCCCTCCTGTTCCGCGGTGCGTTCTGCGAGGCGGGCTCGCTGCTCGAGGAGTTGGTCGTGAAACACCCCGGCCTGATTGCCGCCTATTTCTACCTCGGCACCCTCCGGGAAATGCAGGGAAACTACGACGCGGCCGTCTCGGCATATCGCGAGATGGTGCTTCACAAGAAACAGAGCATCGCGCCTGCGTTCCAGGCTGCGGAAACCCTTCTCCAGCAGGGATATCTCGAAGAGGCGCTGATCGAACTCAAGAAGATCGCCGTCATCGAGCTCGACATGGCGGCCAGCCGCATCAGCCTGGGCATCAAGTATTTCGAAGACGCCCTCTGGGCCGATGCCCTGAGGCATTTCGAGGAAGCGGCAGGCATGAACAGCCGGTATCCCGATGCCTACTACTGGGTGGCGATGTGCTCGCTTCAGCTCGGAAAGCGCGCCGCGGCCGAACGGGGTCTGCGGAAGGCCATCGAGTTGAACCCGCGGTATGCCGACGCCCAGTTCCAGCTCGGCATGCTCCTGCGGAAAAAAGCGCCGGCAAAGGCAAGACAACATCTGATGCAGGCGCTGACGATCGGTCTGCGGCCGGCCTTCGCCGCGATGGCCGAGCGCATTCTCGCGACCGTGCCGGAAGATCGAGGACCAACCGACAATGGATGACGTGCTGTTCCAAAGGAGTTTTCCCGCGTTTCCGACCGACTCGTTCATGCTCCAGAAGCTCGGCGTCATGCTTCGAGAAAAGAAGGCCATTTCCAACGAGGAGTGGGACACCTTCCGGAAAGAGAAAACCGATCCCGAAGAACTGATTTTCGCCGTCGCCACCCGGCAGCAGGTGACGCCCAGGATGTTGGCCGAGATCGAGGCCACGATTCTCGACATGGCGTTTGTCGACCTCGATGCCGTGCAAATTCCCTCGGAAGTGCTGAAACTGTTCACGCTCGAGCTGATGGTCGAGCACAAGGCGATTCCGATCAAGCTCAACGGCCAGGAACTGCTGGTCGGCATGCTGGCGCCCGCGAAATCCTCCGAAATTTTCCAGGCGCTCGGGGCCAAGAACCCGACGCTCGCGCTCAAGCCGGCCAAGGTGCTCTGGGATGCCCTCGAAAAGCGGCTCAAGCAGTTGTCCGAGCAGAAAAAACCGGCTGCTCCGGCGGGAGGCAAGAAAGGCCCCCGCAAGCGGCTCGGCGACATCATCGTCGAAGCAAAATACTGCACCGCCGAACAGATGAAGGACGCGCTCGACAAGGCAAAGAAGGACAAGACCCGCCTTGGCGCCTACCTGGTCAAGAACGGCATTCTCTCGAACAAGCAGCTGTCGATTGCCCTTTCCAAACAGTTCGACATTCCCTATATCGATCTCGAGGAAAGCCTCGTCGACCCGGTGCTGGCGACGCTGCTCCCGAAGAAGCTCTGCTACGACCACATCCTGTGCCCGGTCAAAAAGGAAGAGAGCAAGCTGGTCATCGCGATGACCGATCCGACCGACATCATCACGATCGATCACATCGAGATGATGACGGGCATGCGCATTTCGCCGGTCGTCAGTTCCGAACTTTCGATCATGTCCGCTCTCGGGAAACTGTATGGCGAGAGCGTCGACGCGCTTGCCGACCAGGTGGGCGGGGGCGACGGCTCGAGCGCGGATGAGGCGCTGGGAGATTTGGGCGAGAATGACGCGCCGATCATCAAGCTGGTGAACCTGATCATCACGCAGGCCGTCCAAACCGGCGCGTCGGACATTCACATCGAGCCGTTCGAAGACGAACTTCGCGTGCGGTTCCGCAAGGATGGCGTGATGAAGCTGCAGATGAAGCCGACGAAGGCGGCCCACGCCGGTGTCGTCAGCCGCATCAAGGTCATGGCGAACCTCGACATCGCCGAGACGCGCTGTCCGCAGGACGGCCGCATCAAGCTTCACCTCTCGGAGCGCAAGGTCGACCTGCGCGTCTCGCTCGTGCCGTGCGTCTGGGGCGAAAAAGTCTGCATGCGCCTGCTCGACCAGGGCAACCTCAAGGTCAACCTCACCGACCTGGGCTTCGAGCCGCACGTGCTCGAACTGTTCATGGACGGCGTCAAGGCGCCAAACGGCATCGTGCTCGTCACGGGGCCGACCGGTTCAGGAAAGACGACCACTCTATACTCGTCACTATTTTTATTGAACAATCCCGCGATCAACATCATGACGGCCGAGGATCCGGTCGAGTACAACCTGATGGGCATCAACCAGGTCCAGTGCCATGCCGACATCGGTCTCGATTTCGGCGCCGCCCTGCGCTCGTTCCTCCGCCAGGATCCAAACGTCATCATGATCGGCGAGATCCGCGACTTCGAGACGGCGAGCATCGCGATCAAGGCGGCCATGACCGGCCACCTCGTCATTTCGACGCTCCACACGAACGATGCTCCCTCGACCATCAGCCGTCTGCTCAACATGGGCATCGAGCCGTTCAGCCTGACGACATCGATCCGGGTCGTCGAGGCCCAGCGCCTTGTCCGGAAGATCTGCAAGTCGTGCGCCGCCGAGTTCAAGCCGGCGCCGGACGTCGTCAAATCCCTCGGGATCACCCCCCAGTTGCTGCAGAAACTGCGGCTGACGGAACTCGACATCGACAACCTCTCCTTCTCCAAGGGCACGGGCTGCCAGGACTGCGACAACTCCGGTTACAAGGGCCGTCAGGGCATCTACGAGGTGCTCAGCATGACCGGGAAGATTCGCGAGATGATCGAGAACAAGGCCAGCACGGAAGAACTCCGCAGGCAGGCCCTCGCCGACGGCATGCTCTCCCTGCGCGAATCGGCGATCTACAAGCTGTTGAACAAGCGGACGACGGTCGAGGAGATCTTCCGCACGACCCTTGACGCCGGCGGTGACGACCAGAGCACTGCAAAACCCAATGCGAAGAAGGTCGCGGTTTCCGTTCCGGCGTCCCAGCCGGCCGCTGCTACGGCTGCCTCCGGGGCGGTTCCCGCCGACATGGGTGTGCTCACCAGTTTCACTGGCGAGCTCCAGGCGTTCCGGGCGAGCCTCGACAAGCTTTCCGCGCCCGCGGGCGGACACGTGGCCATCGGGGCCGAGGCTCTCAAATCGAATCTCGCCGACCCCCTCGCGCAGATCCAGACCCTGGCTCAGGCAGGCGACCCCGCGAAGGCACTTCCGATCATCCAGGCCCAGGGCCAGAAGATGGATTTCAACATCCGGAACATGATGTATCACTTTGGTGCGGCCGCCGCATCGAAGGCGCCTCTGCCGCTGAACGAGCTGGTCGACACGGAGATCATCGGAAAACTCCGGCATCACGTCGTGACGGCGCGGCTTCTCTCGGGCCGCACGGACATCGGCCAGGGTCTCAAGGTGGCGAAAAACCTCGCGAAGGATCTTCCGGATATATCTTTCGATATAGAATATTTCCGACACGTGGTCTCCAACGTCGTCGTGAACAGCCTGATGGCCCTGAAGCCGAACGGAGAGTTGAAGTTCATGAGCCGGCTCAAGCCAGGCACCACCGATCGCGTCGAGCTCGTCATCTTCGACAACGGTGCGGGCATTTCCGTGGAAGACCAGGCGCGGCTGTTCACTCCATTCTCGCCGCTCGGCCGCAAGACGCTCGGCCTCGGCCTGGCTGTCAGCCGGAAACTGATGAACGCCTGCGGCGGGCAGATCCTTGTCAAGAGCACGCCTGGAGCGAACACCCTCGTCACGATCGAGTTCCCCGCGGCCTCCTGACCGCGGCGGCGGCCGCCAGCCGCCGACAGTGGATACCTACCGCAATGGAGGAACCGCCATGCTTCGCCAGCTTTCGTATCTTGGCCTGATCGCCTGCACGGTCGCGACATTCACATGTGGGCCGGTTTTCGCCCAACGTCCGTCCGCTCTTTCCGACGCGGTTACGGCATTGAGCGGTTCCAACGATATCGTCGGGGAGCTGATGGGCGCCGCCGCCGAAGCCGAACTCGAGCTGAGCAGATGCGCGCTGACCGCTGCCCCGGCCGGAGGAGAGGCCCTGGTCGATCTCTCGGTCGTGGCTCCTGGAACTTCCGATGTGAAGCGGCTCGTGGAAAAACTTCGTCGGAACAGAACCGTTCTGGTCGAGAAGCTCGAGGTGAAGCCGTCCGTTTCGGCGACGTCGCCGGACGGGGCGGCGGTGTTCGATCTCATGCTGCGGCTGAACGCCGAGGTTGTGGACGGCGCGGGCGGCGATGCTCTGACCCGGTTCGTTCCCTTCGACGAGATGCCGGTTTTCAACATGGCCCGGCCTGAGATCGACGACGTCAGGCTGTACAGCTGCACCGTCGAGGCGAAAGGGCTTCGCTCCCTGCAGATCGTCGCGCCGAGTCTGAGTGCGCTGTCGACCACACTGAAGCGCGGGGGGAACGCCATTCCAGCGAGGTCGAAATCGATCTCCCGCTCGACGGTGGGAACCGTGCAGGTTTTCACCCTCGATCTGAGCGACGACAACGCGCTCATGCCTGCCGTCGAACTGGTCGACCGCTTCGAGCGGCTGGGGAACGGCCGCGACCTGCGCGAGATCAGCTTCCGGATGGCGCCTGACGGAAGCCGGCTTCATAAGTTTGTTCTGCATCTCACCCCGGAACAGCTCGCGGACGCCGGTGTGATGATCTCCCGGGAAAACGGGCAGACCATCCTCAAGGCTGATGTCATACCGCTCGCGCCCCCAGCATGGG
Source organism: Candidatus Ozemibacteraceae bacterium (assembly GCA_017998915.1). GTDB lineage: Bacteria > Muiribacteriota > Ozemobacteria > Ozemobacterales > Ozemobacteraceae > MWAR01. The sequence continues at coordinate 7,659 of JAGOCE010000040.1, read as the reverse complement.
CCGTGACGCTGCTGGCTGGCCCGTCGTCCGTCTCCGGACAATCGGCCGAGCAGGCTGTCTCGCCGCTCGCAGACGTCGTGGGACTGCTGAGCGCCCCATGGCCCTCCGCGCGTCGCAGCGGTCTCCAGTTCTCCTGGACCCCATCGGGCATCCAGATGAACGCCGTCGTGACGAGCGAACAGGATGTGGAGTCCCTGAAGCCCGTCACGGCCACTCTGGGACTGACGTATCAGGGCGCGAAGCGGCGGGAAAGCCTCGAGACAGGTTCGCTGACAGTAGGTTTCGGGCGAACGCTTGCCGGAAGCGGCACCGGCGGAGACGTATCCATCGATACCTCGCTCGGCCGTTTCCTTGGTTTCGCTGAGCTTCTCGAAGATAAGAACGTCCAGGGGGGGCGGCAGCTGGTTGTCGCCTGCGATTTTTCCGAGATGACGCGGCTGTTCGAGAAGGTACGTGTTGAATACGGAAAGCGTATCCGATCTCTTTCCCTCGTTTGCCCGCCGGGCTCCCGGTGCAAAACCATGCTGAACATCTCGGAAGGCGATTCCCGTGATTCCGCAGCGATCATTGCGACGGCCGACACCCTTGTCCGGGCATCGCTTCCGTGGAACAGATCCGAGCAGGAGCTCGAGAACGGGGTGATCGTCACGGGCGTTTCGGTCGACCAACCTGAACGCTTTGCGGTGACGGGGCTGACGCTGAAAAGCCGTCTCATCTTTTCCGAACTGTTTCCGGCGCTCCAAAAAATACCTGGGGTTATAGAACCTTTCTTCGAGCAGGGCAGGTATCGTGACCACAAGGCCGGCCGCCTGATGATCTTCACCGTGACGGCCCGGCGCGTCGCCCGCTGACACGACATGGAACCCGTTCGTCTCACGAAACTGCTTGCATCCTGGGGCATCGCGTCCAGACGCGCCGTCGAGGAGTGGATCGAGGCCGGCCGCATCAGGCTCAACGGCCGGGTGGTGGACCAGCAGGGGACCAAGGCAGATCCGGACGTCGACACGATCGAAGTCGACGGGCGCCGGGTGACGCCCCCGGCAGCGGATCGGCGATGCTATCTCGCCCTGCACAAACCTCTCGGATACGTTTCCACCATGTCCGACGAACACGGCCGGAAAGCCCTTCCCGACCTTCTTCCGAAGCAGACGCCTCGCTTGTTCCCGATCGGCCGGCTCGATCTCGACTCGACCGGCCTTCTGCTGATGACCGACGACGGTGAACTTGCGAACCGGCTCCTGCACCCTCGCTACAAGGTCGAGAAAGGGTATCGGGTCGAGATTCGCGGGACCCCCCTTTCCGCCGAGGAACAGCGCCGGTTCATATCGGGACTCGAACTCGACGACGGCCTGACGGCACCGTGTCGCCTGAAACAACTGGACAAGCGGCCCGGCGTGTATCTCGTGGCCCTGCGCGAAGGGCGGAAGCGGCAGATCAGGCGCATGTTCGCGGCGCTGGGCCGCGAGGTGACGTCGCTACACCGTATCAGCTTCGGTCCGATCACCCTCGGCACGCTGGAACCTGGCGCGACCCGGCCGCTGACCGACGCCGAAACGAAAGCCCTGCGGCAAGCCGCAGGGCTGGGGGAATGACCCGGTTTATTCTATAGTACAAGAGATATAAGTTTGTAGACGGTTTCGTCCTGGCCGTTGCCCGACGTCATGCGAAGCGAGAACTTCTCGGTCTTCACGCGCGGGCCGAGCACGTCGACGATCGGGGGCGTCGCGAAGATGCCCTTCTGCTTCCCGTTCAGCATGATGGCAGCGCGGTTGACAGGGTCGCCCAGCAGCGCGCGCATGGTACGGCCCTGCTCTTCCCATCGGCCGTCGGCGACCTCGCCGATATTCAGCGCGACGTTGATCTCGAGGTCGGGCCGGAGTTTTTTCGCCGCCTTGCAGATGTGAAATGCCGCCAGCGTCGCGCACCATTCGGGATCGGCACTGCCGCAGCCTCCCGCCGTGAACAGGCCGACGACCGAGTCGCCGACGTGCATGACGACCTCGCCGCGCTGGTGCCTGATCTCGCCGCCCCAGAGGCTGTACAGCGACTGGGTGAACGAGCAGAGTTCGTCGAGTTTCATCTTGCCGGCCATGGGGAAGAACCCCTCGATGTCGGCAAACAGGACGACACCCTTCGTCGGGCGCCATGCGATATCGAGCAGGGGTGTTTCACGCGTCGTCGGCATAGGAGGGACTCCCGATCAGTGCAGCTTTGCGACGATCGCTGCCGCCAGGCGTCGCAGATGGGCGGCCGCGATGTCGGGCGACACGGCTTCCCGATTCAGCAGTTCGATCCAGACCGCGGCCGCCTGGGCGGGGAACCCACGGAACTCGAAGCGGACGGCTGCCGCAACGGAAACATCGGTGGTGTCGAAATACGCGATGGGAAGAGCTGCTTCGCGCTTGTCCGGGCCGGCCAACCTGACATCCGCCTGGGAATCGCCGGCGGGGAGATGAACGTCGGACAGGGCCCAGGTGCAGGTCGAAACGCCGGGCATGTCGGCCACTTCCCTGGACGTAAACGCCTGAGGGAGGTGCGATATCGTCATGGTCTCGAGGCCGCCGAGCCGGTCGGTCAGGCGAGTGACGGGAATCGCGATCGAAATCGTGCGGACGAGAGCCGGAGCGGCTTCGGTCTGCTCCTCACTGGCGCTTTTCACTTCCTGGAGGGCATCTGCCTGCTCCTGTGGCGATACGCCGGCTTCCAAATCGGTTATATTGGCACCTTTATCGAACTCCCTGCCCCTGGTGAGCCCGATTCTCTTTTGAGCGTTCAAGGCCTCGAACATTTCCCGGGTCTGAACGGGAGCCGGAGCCGGCATAGCGACCGGCGGCGGAGGAGGGGCCGCTGCAGCACCGGCCTCGGCCTGGGAGCTCGGCGGATGAGGCTCTTCCTTCAGTCGTGACGCCTTCAGGGGCGCAGCCTGGGCCATGTGCTGCATATTCACGGCCCCGACCTGCTGCTGGTGGCGGGCTTCGAGGTCGAGTCCCTTCGGCATCTCCTCGAGCTTCGCCTGGCTGGCTTCAGGGTCGAGGCCTTCGATGCCGCTCATCAGGATGGTAACCCGGGCTCCGGCGGGCAGCGTGACCTCGCTGTTCGTTCCGAAGTGGACGAGGTTCACGGTCGTATCGGCACCGACGTCAAGGCCGGTCTTCTCGGGGATCGTCTCGCCCAGCAGAGGTGTCCAGGTTGCGTTATCGAGCGTGGCGGTGCAGGCCTTGTTTCCCTCGATTGCCGAGATCAGCGCGGCGTCGCCGGCCCATGCGGCGAACGAGCCGGCTGCTGCGGCGAACACGAAGATCTGGAGCGCGTGTCTGAAGGTGAAGGTTCTCATGATCGTTCTCCTCTGCCGTGAACCGGGTTGCTCCCGGCCCGCCCTATGAGGGCATACAGTCGAATCGACTGTTCCCGGCCCCGGATCGGCTTCTCCTCGAGGAAGCGCCATTCGAAGGCCTGGCCGGTCAGTCTGACGTGTGTCTCGCTTGCAATGATATCCGTTCCGTACTCCTTGTTCAAGCTTTCGAGCCGGGAAGCGGTGTTCACGGTGTCCCCGATCGCCGTGAACTCGGTTTTCCGGATCGAGCCGATGTTGCCGACCAGGGCTGGTCCACCGTGAAGCGCGATCCCGATTTTCAGGACAAACGGATCGACCAGCCGGCGGATTTCCTCGGTCCGGACGAACTCCCGCATCGCGAGGGCTGCGTCCGTTGCGCGGATGGCGTAGTCCGGCGTGTCGAGGGGGGCGTTGAAAAAGGCCATCAACCCGTCTCCGAGGAACTTGTCGACCACGCCGTCGTGCCTGAGGATGATCTCGGTCAGCCCCTCGAAATACCGGTTCAGGAACTGCACGACCTGGTCCGGCGAACGGTTCTCGGAAAACGTGGTGAAGCCGCGGATGTCGGAGAACATGACACAAACCTCGCGGCGGGTTCCCCCGAGAAACGAGTCCGGCGACTGTTGTAATATAGAAGATACGATAGAATCATTCACGTATCGGCCGAACAGTTCGCGCACTTTCCGGCGGCCTTCCTCGGCGCGCCGGTACATCCAGAGGGCGGCGAGGGCGCTGCCGCCGATCAGCAGCAGCGTGGGGCGTGCAAGTGGGAGCAGATGGCCCGCCTTGAACGAGCCGGTGACGAGGGCGAACCAGGCGGGAGTACCGAGAAGAGTCAGTAGAAGGCCGCTTATGAGACTTCTTCCCCACGCTGCGGTCATGAAAAACAGCAGGAAGGCAAGCGCCACAGGCTCGAACCAGGCGGGCGGCCGCCGCAAAAAACGGTGGTTGACCAGGTTTTCGATGATATTCCCGTGCAGTTCGATGCCCGACATCAGCCCCGCGGCCGTCATCTTCACGTCGGCGATCTCGATGACGCCGACCAGCAGCGTTTTGCCGGCGAAGCGCGCGAGCCGTTCCGGGTGCTCTCGGGCGTCTGCAAGGACATCCTTGAACGATTCGATCGGGAACGTTCCCGCCGGGCCGGCGAAATCGATCAGGGCTTCACGCTCCCCGTCCGAATCGGCAAGAGGTTCTCCGGCAGCGGTGGGCGTGCCGTCCCCGGAGATGGCGAACAGGCCCGGCCGGCTGAGGCTGGCGACGACGAGGTCGATCGAGGGCAGCAGACGGTTCGTCGAGGGTTCGCGACCGTACAGGACGGCGGATCGTATCGAGCGGTCGGGGTCGGTCGATACGTTGAAAAAACCGACCTGGCCGAAGGGGACGGAGCGGAGCAGGGCGTCCTCGATCGTCAGCGGCTGGCCCTTTTCCCAGGTGTAGCCGAGCACGATGCGCAGGCCCATACGACCAGCGGTTAGGACAGCCTCTCGGAGCGGCTGATCGAGACTGAACTGACGTAAGATATTTGCAGGTATATCAAAACCCCGGTCGGCGAAGAACCGGCCGATATACTCGCGCAGAGCCATATCCGAACCGGCTTTGAAGACGATGTCGAGCAGGACGGTCGAGGCCGACGCCTGGGCGACGCCCTTGAGAAACTCGGCATACAGGGGGTTCCAGAGATAGCCTGGCCGCTCGGCAGCCCGCACCGAGGCGTCGTCGATGCCGACGATGACCAGGTCTGACAGGGGCGCGCGCGGGCCGCGCCAGGCGAACCTTCGGTCGATGCTCCAGCGTTCCAGGTCGGCTACGGGCGGTAGCCACAGCAAGGCGGCGGCGAGAGCGCAGAACATGAGCGCCAGCGTGGTCCGTGAAAGGGTCTGCATCATTATCTCCAAGGGTGATCGCGTTCCGGACAAGCGTACCACAGGCCCAGCTCCGTCGCCATGTTTCCGTAGTGTCTCTGGAGGGCCGGGTTTCAAACCTGCTCAACGTCCCGCCATGACCATATTTCCATGCCACGGCGGGAATTTCGTGCAGGATTGCGGCTGTGTGCTATCATGGCGGCGGTCGCCGTTGCATTTCACGCCGAAACGGGCGGCCAAGGAGGAACAGGAATGAGCCTGCGAATAGACGATCACCCCATTCTGTCGTTCAAGAAGGGGAAAAAGGTATCGTTCACGTTCGAGGGAAAAAAGATGGAAGGGTTCGAAGGCGAGCCGATCGCCGCAGCCCTGCACGCAGCCGGCGTTCGGCTGCTTCGACACAGCCCGCACAAACACCGGCCGCGCGGATTCTTCTGCGCGATCGGCCGCTGCTCGAGCTGCATGATGGAAGTCGACGGAGAAGTGAACGTCATGACCTGCATCACGCCGTTGAAGGAAGGCATGGTCGTGAACCGCCAGGAAGGCCACGGGGTGATCAAACCATGAGCAGAAAGACGGAAATCCTGGTCGTCGGCGGCGGTCCCGCCGGCCTTTCCGCCGCGATCGTCGCGGCCCAGCTTGGTTCGAAGGTGCTGCTCGTGGACGACAACCCGATCCTGGGAGGCCAGCTCGTGAAGCAGACCCACCGGTTCTTCGGCAGCAGCGCGCGCGACGCGGGCATCCGCGGCTTCACGATCGCCGAGGAACTGTTGAAACAGGCTGCCGAGCTGAAAAAGAACCTCACGATTCTGCTCAACACCTCCGTTGTCGGCTTCTACGGCGACACCGAGGCCGGCATCCTCTCGCCGGAACGGTATGAGAAGGTCACGTTCGAGCGCGTGATCGTCTGCACCGGCGCCGTCGAGAACAGCCTGAACTTCGAGAACAACGATCTGCCCGGCGTCTACGGCGCGGGCGCGGTCCAGACCCTGATGAATGTCCACGGCATCCGGCCCGGGAACAAGATCCTGATGGTCGGCTCCGGCAACATCGGCCTGATCGTCAGCTACCAGCTGATGCAGGCGGGCGTTCAGGTCGTGGGCCTCGTCGAGGCGATGCAGACGATCGGCGGCTACCTGGTGCATGCCAGCAAGATCCGCCGCCTGGGCGTGCCGATCTACACCGGCCACACCATCGTCAGCGCCCTCGGCACCGACGGCGTCACCGGGGCGCGGCTGTGCCGCGTCGACGAGAAGTTCCAGATGGTTCCCAATACCCAGTTCGACGTCGAGTGTGACTGCATCTGCCTTGCGGTCGGTCTCTCGCCGCTGATCGAGCTGTTCCAGCAGGCCGACTGCAAGATGGTCCACGTCGGGGAGCTGGGCGGCCTCGTTCCGCTGCATGACGTGAACATGCGCACGACGAATCCCCACGTCTACGTCGCGGGCGACGCGTCGGGTATCGAGGAAGCCACGACGGCGATCCTGGGCGGCCGTGTTGCCGGAGCGCGCGCGACCGAGAGCGTTCGCGGCGAGAGCGCCGAGGCGACGAAGGTCGTTTCCGACGCCGTTTCTGAGCTGCGGACGCTGCGGTCCGGTTCGACCGGCGAGCGCATCCGCTGGGGCCGCGAGAAGATCGAGAAGGAGATTGCGGCATGCTGATCAACGACGGAATCATCACCCGCGAAGAACTCGCGACCGTACTTCCGACCGACGAACGGTTCAAGAAGGGGCCTGTGGCGATCATCGAGTGCCTGCAGGACATCCCGTGCGATCCGTGCGTTTCCTCCTGCCCCTCCAAGGCGATTTCGATGAAGACCGGCATCACCGACCGCCCGACACTTGATGCGGCCCGCTGCATCGGCTGCGGACTCTGCGTGCCGCGCTGTCCCGGCCTGGCGATCTTCGTGCTCGACATGACCCACGCCCAGCGTTCGGCCGCCCTGTCGCTGCCCTACGAACTGCAGCCAGTGCCGAAGGTCGGCCAGGTGGTCAAGGGCCTCGACCGTACCGGGAAGCCGGTGTGCGAAGCGAAGGTGCTCAAGGTGCTGTCGGCGAAGAAGTTCGACAGGACGCATGTCGTGACCATCGAGATCCCGAAAGACCGTGCGCTCGATGTGCGCGCGATCAGGGTGGCGTGAGAGAAGGAGACCGGACGATGAAGATCGTTTGCCGTTGCCAGGACATCACTGAGGAAGAAGTGATCGCCGCCATCCGCCAGGGTGCCACGACGATCGACGAGATCAAGCGCCTGGTGCGCGCCGGGATGGGGCCCTGCCAGGGCCGCACCTGCCGCCGCCTGGTGTCGCAGATCATCAGCCGCGAGCTCAAAAAGCCCGCGGGCGATATCTACCCGCCGACCTTCCGGCCGCCGAACCGGCCGGTTCCCTTCAAGCTGATCATGAACGAATACGCGGAACAGCTCGAAGCCGAGAAGAAGGCCGCCGAGAAAGCCGCTGAA
>JAGOCE010000413.1 GCA_017998915.1 Candidatus Ozemibacteraceae bacterium | reverse complement strand
GCAGGCGACATCGCCCGGTGCATCGACACCTTCCGCCACTCCGGATGCCCCGCCGACGAATCCTCCCGAAGCGACAACGGCCGTCGTCGCACCGCACCCGCAGGCACCGGAAAGCGCTCCGACAAAGCCGGTGCAGACACCGGAGCCTTCAGCCAGGGAGATTCCGCCGGCACCGGTGCCGCAACGCCCATCCGCTCCGGCCGGAGCCCTGCACCACCAACCGGTTCCGAAAGCCGCGGCTCCCCGGCAACGGTCGTTCTGGAAAAATCTTCTCTCCCCGTTCATCAACCTGCCGGACGCCCCCGCCTCGCCTGCCGAGCGGCCTCCTGTCCTCACGGCTCCGAACACCGGAGCGGCGAAACCCGGAGAAGCCGGGCTTCCTGCGGGGCCGGGCGTGAAGCCGCCGGTCGTCACCTTCCGTCACGTGACGAAGATTTTCAATCAGGGAACTCCGCAGGAATACAAGGCGATCGAAAACATCGATTTCGAGATCGAGGACCTGCCGAATGTCGGTGAGTTCATTGCGCTGGTCGGCCCGTCCGGTTGCGGAAAATCGACGGTCCTGAATCTGATCCAGGGGTTTCCCGACGTCTGGCCGCCCACGCACGGCGAAGTCCTGGTGCGCAACAAGCCGGTGACCGGCCCCGGGAAGGACCGCGGGATGATCTTCCAGAAATACAGCTCCTTCCCGAACCGAACCGTGCTCCAGAACGTTCTGTTCGGCCTCGAGCTCAACCGCGAATCGCTCGGATACTCGCCCGCCGAGATGAAAGCGCGGGCCATGGACATGATCAACAAGGTCGGCCTGATCGGTCACGAGAACAAGTATCCCTACCAGCTCTCCGGCGGCCAGCAGCAGCGCGTCGCGATCGCGCGCACGCTCGTTCTGCGGCCCCGTATCATCCTGATGGACGAGCCGTTCTCGGCCCTCGACGAGCCGACCCGCATCGACATGCAGGCGCTGATCACCAACCTCTGGCATGAGGTCGAGGCGACGGTGTTCATCGTCACGCATTCGCTGGCGGAAGCCGTCTTTCTCGGGGACCGCATCTTCATGTTCACGCCGGGCCCCGGCAGACTCGCCGAAAAGGTGTTCATCAAGCCTTCGGATATCGGAAAAGAGCCTGGGATGTCTCCCCTCGACGTCCAAGAGGGCGACAAGTTCAAGACCAAGCTTCATGAGATCACGGGAAAGTTCCTCGCATACGAGGAGGGGAGCCAGAAATAGCATGGCCAAACCACCGATCGGTTTCTGGGAATATATAGCAGAAGCTTTCCATCTTCGGTATCCGGTACCCGGCATGGGCGCCCTGCCGCTCAACAAGATGGGCGTGGTCGGCTCGATCGCGCTCGGTCTGCTGAACCCTGGCTTCTGGTTTCTCGGGGCCGGTCTCGAACTGGGCTACCTCTGGATGCTCTCGACCGATCCGCGGTTCCAAAAATACATCCAGTCGCGACGCATGAATCTGATCGAGCAGGACAAATCGCTCCGCATCAACGAGATGGTCCGCTCGCTCGACAAGGTGTCGGTGACCCGCCTGGAAGCCCTGAACCGAAATCTTGCGAAGATCAATGAGCTGATGGACATCAATAGCGACGGCGCGGTGCAGTTCGTCCGCGAAACCCAGCAGAAGACGCTAAGCCAGCTTCCCGTCATGTTTGTCAAACTGCTCTTCACACGGCGCCTGATCTCCGAAAGCCTCGAGCACACGGACGCCGGCAAGCTCAAGCGGGAAATCCGCGACCTCGAGAAACAGCTCGCCGCCGGCGACATCGGGGAAGCACTGATGAAGTCACTTCGCGGCAACATCGAGATCAAGCAGAAACGGCTCGAGAATATCGGGCGGGCCGAGGAGAACAACCAGCTCGTCGAAATGGAACTGAACCGCATCGAGAACCAGGTTCAGCTGATACGCGAAGAGATCGCTCTCAACCGCACTCCCGAGGCCATCTCCGCCGGCATCGACCGGATCAATTCCACGCTCGGCGAGACCGAGGCCTGGGTGAACACGCACTCCGACTTTCTGAACCGCATCGGCGGCAGCGATCAGCTTCTGCCGGGCGAGGAGCCTTCCTACCTTCCACCGATTCAGGAACCGGCTCCGGCGGAGGAAGAAACGCAGGCACCGCCGCCACCGCTTCCCGGCGAAGAGGAACGCCGCTCATGAGAATGACACCCGTTCACCCTGAGCTTGTCGAAGGGCGAAAGCTCTCATGCTTCGACAGGCTCAGCACGAGCGGGTAAGCCCTTTCCGAACAGGAGAGAACGAGAGACATGCCAGACCAGTCGCAATCCGCCCCGTCCCTTCCGCCTTCCGCACCGTCTTCAGGCATGGCCGCGTCCGTCGCAACGGCTGCCGGACAGGCGCAGTCCCCCACCCTGATGTCCGGTTCCCCGAAATGGGCGCAGGAGATGGCCGAAATCTTCAAGAGCGGCTCGGTCAGCCAGTTCATCCTCTACGGGAACATCAACGACTGGGTTCCCTGGAAACCGTCTCCGGATGCCGCACAACAGGCGATGGGCCTGCGCGACTTTTTGAGCACCGTGATGTTTGCCCCCTTCGAGGCGGTCATCACCTACGATCGTGGAAAGGGCATCCGGCTCCTTCGGGGCGGGGACCTGTTCCAATCGTTCCTCAAGGTATTCGACGATTTTCACCGGACAGGCTTCACTGCGATGCCGATGACTCCGGCAGGCGATCCCGGGAAGCTGCTCGAACTTGGCAACATGCTTCCAAAGGAGCCGAAACGGGCCCTCGAGCTGATCGACCGTTTCATCCGGAACGGCTTGTTCCGCACCCGCCCGGGGGCCGACGGGAAGCCCGTCTCAGACCCTGTCCGCATCGCCGTGATTCTCGATTACGCGCACTTTCTCCTGCCCCGCACGGACCCGGCCTACACGAATCCCGACACCATCGAGACGCTGATCCGGATCCTCGATTGGGCTGCCGACCCGAACATCAACAGCGCGTTCATCGCAACCTGCCTGGTCGCCGAGAACCTGACCGACATGAACCGTCAGGTCGTCGAGAATCCCCGTTCGGCGAAGCTCCGCATCGAGCTTCCGACGGCCGCCGAGGTTCTGTCGTTCATCGAGACAATAACGTCTGATATAGCTGATTTTTCCGCGATCTGCGACGTCGATCGTATCTCGCTCGCATCGAAGCTGGAAGGGCTTTCCCGTCTCGACATCCAGAATCTCATCCGGCGGGCGGTCAAGAACAACCGCCGCATCACGATGGAGTATCTGCGCGGCGTGAAGAAGGAGATGATCGAGAAATCCGCCGGCGGGCGCATCGAGTTCGTCGAGTCGACGAAGACCCTCGATGCCGTGGCCGGCCATACCGAGGCGGTTCGCTGGATGCGACAGGACGCCCAGCTGATGAAGCGGGGAAAGCTCAAGGCTCTTCCGATGGGGTATCTGATCAACGGCCGCATCGGAACGGGAAAAACATATCTTGTCGAATGTTTCGCGGGCGAGGCCGGCGTTCCGTGCGTCGAGTTGAAGAATTTCCGCGACAAGTGGGTCGGCGCGACGGAAGGCAACCTCGAGCAGGTGTTCAAAATACTGCACGCCATGGGTCAGGTCATCGTCTTCGTCGACGAGGCCGACCAGATGGCCGGGAAGCGCGGCGGCGGGGCCGACGACGGCGGTCTTTCGGGGCGCATCTACGGCATGCTCGCCCGCGAGATGGCCGACACGCGGAACCGCGGGCGCATCTTCTGGGTCTTCGCCACCTCCCGCCC
>JAGOCE010000039.1 GCA_017998915.1 Candidatus Ozemibacteraceae bacterium | reverse complement strand
CTTTTTCGAGGGGGCGACGATGACGAGATGGAAATCTGACATCACGCTTCTCCGGTTGCCCGAAGCTGTTCGGCTTTCGCCTCGACTTCGGTGATATTTCCAACCATATAGAACGCTTGCTCGGGATACTCGTCGTATTTTCCTTCGACGATCGCCTTGAAGCTGGCCACGGTTTCCTGCAGCGGAACGTATTTGCCCTTGTACCCCGTGAACTGTTCCGCGACGTGGAACGGCTGGGACAGGAATTTCTGGATTCTGCGGGCGCGGTTGACGATCAGACGGTCTTCTTCCGAAAGTTCTTCCATGCCCAGGATGGCGATGATGTCGTGCAGATCCTCATACCGCTGGAGAATTTCCTGTACCCTTCGAGCGGTGTTGTAATGGTCTTCGCCCAGGATTTCTGCCGTGAGAAGGCGGGAGGTCGACGTCAGCGGATCGACGGCCGGGTAGATGCCGAGCTCGACGATCTTTCTCGAAAGAACGGTCGTCGCGTCGAGGTGCGAGAACGTCGTCGCAGGGGCCGGATCGGTAATGTCGTCGGCGGGCACGTAGATGGCCTGGACCGATGTGATCGACCCGCGCGTCGTCGTGGTGATGCGCTCCTGGAGCGCACCCATTTCCGTTCCAAGGGTCGGCTGGTAGCCGACGGCCGAGGGCATGCGGCCAAGGAGGGCCGAAACTTCGGAGCCGGCCTGCACGAATCGGAAGATGTTGTCGATGAACAGGAGCACGTCCTGCCCTTCGCGGTCGCGGAAGTATTCCGCCATGGTCAAGGCCGAAAGCGCGACGCGCAGACGGGAGCCCGGCGGTTCGTTCATCTGGCCGAACACCAGACAGGTCTTGTCGATGACTCCCGACTGCTTCATTTCCAGATACAGGTCGTTGCCTTCGCGGGTGCGCTCACCGACGCCGCCGAACACAGAGACGCCGCCGTGCTGCTTGGCGATGTTGTTGATCAACTCCATGATCAGAACCGTCTTGCCGACGCCGGCGCCGCCGAACAGGCCGATCTTGCCGCCACGGGCATACGGGATGAGCAGGTCGATGACCTTGAGGCCCGTCTCGAAAATTTCGGTTGTCTTGCCCTGCTGGGCAAAAGTGGGCGGAGCCCGATGGATCGGCCATCGCTCGCCGCTCTTGATCGCTTCCTTCCCGTCGAGTGTCTCTCCGAGCAGGTTGAAGAGGCGGCCGAGCACGTTGTGACCGACCGGAACGCTGATCGGCGCGCCGGTGTCCTTGACGTCCTGGCCGCGGATGAGGCCTTCGGTCGGCCCCATGGCGATGGTGCGCACGACGTCGTTGCCGAGGTGAATGGCGACTTCCAGCACGAGACGCTGCTTCGTCGCTGGATTGACCACTTCGAGCGCGTTGGAAATGCTGGGGAGTGAGCCGGCTTCGAATTTCACATCGACAGCGGGCCCCATGACTTGCAGGATCTGGCCTTGATTCATAAACTGCTCCTGTGTGGTCTATCCGGCGCTCAGTCTGCCAGAGCGTCGACGCCGCCGATCACTTCGGAAAGCTCCTTGGTGATGGCTGCCTGGCGAATGCGGTTGTACAGAAGGGTCATTTCCGAGATCATCTCCTCGGCGCGGTCCGTCGCGGCGCCCATGGCGACCATGCGGGCGCCCTGCTCGGCTGCGGATGATTCGAGGATACCGCGAAGGAACATCCCTTCTATATACCTTGGTATAAGTGAGTTGAGGATGACTTCCGGGGAGGGATCGAACTCGAACTCGATCGCTGCATGGGGATGGTGCGCGTTCTTGCTCTGGACATGCCCGAACTCGAAGGGAAGCATCTTCTTGACTTCAATTCTGCGCTCGAGGGCCGAGACCGAACCCGTGTAGACGATGAGCAGTTCGTCGATCGCGTTGTTGTTGTAGAAGCTGAGGAAATTTTTCGCCGCGAGCCTGATCGAATCGGGTTCCGGGTGCGACAGCAGCTCGGGGAAGTAGTCCATGCTGATTCTGTCGGAAGCCCGCCGCTTGAAGGCTTCGTAGCCCTTTCGGCCAACGAGGAACAAGCGGCAGTTCATGTCCTTGCGTTCCCGGATGAGGGCTTGCGTCTGCTTGATGAGATCGTGATTGAAGCTGCCGCACAGGCCGCGATCACCGGTGATGAGGATGATGCCGCAGTTACGCCGACTCTTGTGAGGCTGGAAGACCGGATGCAGGTCGGGTTTCTCGATGGCGGAACAGAGGGCGCAGACCATCTGCTCGAGTTTCACGAGGTAGAATCGCATCGCGTTCAGCCTGTCCATGGCCCGGCGAAGCTTGGCCGTGGACATCATCTTCATGGCGCGCGTGATCTGCTGGGTGCTTTTCACCCCGCCGATCTTTTTCCGAATGTCCTTTTGCGTAGCCATAGGTTACGCCTCTGCCTTCGGGGTTCCGCCTTCTGCAGGGGTGGTCGTGCCGAGACTCGGCAGGAACACCTGCTCGAGGAACTCCTTGATGCCGGCGTGCATCGCCGCGTCCAGTTCCGTGTCGATGGCCTTCGACTTGTGGAGCTTGAACCCGATCTCCGGGTGCTTTTCCCGGATGTAGACGCAGAGCTGCTTTTTAAATTGAGTAATATGTTTTTTGTCGAAACTGTCGAGATACCCGCGGGTGGCTGAAAAGATCGACAGGATCTGGTCCTCGACATCGAGCGGCGCGTACTGGGGCTGTTTGAGCAGTTCCACGAGGCGTTCGCCGCGTGCGAGTTGGGCCTGTGTCGCCTTGTCGAGGTCCTTCGAGAACTGGGCGAAGGCGGCGAGTTCGCGATACTGGGCCAGTTCGAGCCGCAATGGGCCGGCCACCTGCTTCATGGCCTTGATCTGGGCATTGCCGCCGACGCGCGAGACCGACAGACCCGCATTGATGGCGGGCCGGACGCCGCTGTTGAAGAGGCCGCTCTCGAGGATGATCTGGCCGTCGGTGATCGAGATGACATTCGTCGGGATATAGGCCGAGAAGTCGCCGGCCTGCGTCTCGATGACCGGAAGCGCCGTCAGGGAGCCGCCGCCGAGCTCGTCGCTCAGCTTCGCGGCCCGTTCCAGCAGGCGGGCGTGCAGGTAGAAAATGTCCGAGGGGTAGGCTTCGCGGCCCGGTGGGCGGCGGAGCAGCAGGGAGACCTGGCGGTAGGCCTGGGCGTGCTTGGAAAGATCGTCGTAGATGCAGAGCACGTGTTTGCTCTTGTCCCGGAAATACTCGCCCATCGTGCAGCCGGAGTAGGGAGCGAGGAACTGGAGCGGGGCCGGATCCGCCGCCGAGGCGCTGACGACGATCGTGTATTTGAGGGCGTCGTGCTTGCGCAGCGTCTCGATGATACGCGTGACCGTCGACGACTTCTGGCCGATGGCCACGTAGATACAGATGACGCCTGCTTCCTTCTGGTTGATGATCGTGTCGATGGCGATGGCGGTCTTGCCGGTCTGCCGGTCGCCGATGATCAGCTCGCGCTGGCCTCTTCCGATTGGGATCAGGGCGTCGATGGCCTGGATGCCGGTCTGCAGCGGCTCCTTCACGGGCTGGCGCTGCACGACGTTGGGAGCGTTCATCTCGGTGGGCCGGGTTTCGGTCGTCACGATCGGGCCCTGGCCGTCGAGCGGCTGTCCGAGAGGATCGACGACGCGGCCGAGCAGGGCGTCGCCGACGGGCACCGAGACGATCTTCCCGGTCGACTTGACCAGGTCGCCTTCGCGGATGCCACTGTCGGAGCCCATGATGATGCAACCGACGTTATCCTCTTCGAGGTTGAGCACGAAGCCGCGCACGCCGTTCGCGAACTCGACGAGCTCGCCGGCCATCACCTGCTGAAGACCATGCACGCGGGCAATGCCGTCGCCCACCTGCAGGACGATGCCGGCATCGACGGTTTTCGACTCCTTCGAGAATGACCCGATTTCTTTCTGAAGGACTGATACGATTTCTTCAGGTTTGATTGGCATGATTCCTCCTCAGGCGACGGTCGTCGCCGGAGCGTCACCGCTCATGAATTTACTGCTGAGGGAATTGAGGCGTTCCTTGAGGTTCTTCAGGGTCGTCTGGATCGACGCGTCGAGCACACGGCCCTCGAACCGCAGAACGATTCCGCCCATGAGATGCGGCTCGATCGTTTCGTGGAGAATGACCTGGCCTTGAACGCGCTTTGCGAGCGTCGCGCTGAGACGCTTGCGCTCCTCGTCGCGCAGGGCTATCGCCGATCGGACATGGACGCGCGTGATCCTGCGTCGCTGATTGTACAGATTCTCGGCCTCTTCGGCGATGATCCCGATCAGATCGAACCGATGCCGCTTGAGCAGAGTCTTGATGAAGTCCCCCACAAGCGGTGCTTCGGCGGCCGGGATCAGGCTGTCGATCAGAGCCAGCTTGCGTTCGAGCTGAATCGAGGGTTGACGCAGGACGGCGAGGAGCTGTGGTTCCTGGGCGCCTGCTTGCATGAATGCCTTGAGACCGGCAAATCCGGCATCGAGCCGGGGTTCGCCCAGGGCGTTCAGGAACGCCTCTGCATACCGCCTTGCAACGACGAGCGTCTTCAAGCTGCGCCTCCACCGGCCGATTCGCGTTCCAGCTGCTCGATCGTCCGACGAATGAGGGCATGATGCTTTTCGTCGTCAAGCGAGGCTTCCACGACGCGTTCGGCCGCCGCCATCGTCAGGCGCACGACCTCTTCGCGCAGTTGAACCCACGATTTCTGCCGTTCGATGGATATGTCGTGCTGGGCCTTGTCGAGAACCGCAGCCGCTTTGGCCTTGGCCTCGGCAATGATCTCGTCACGAGAGGTCTGGGCATCGCTGATCGCCTTCTGGCGGATCTGATAGGCTTCCTGCTCGATACCGGCAAGCTTCTTGTCATACTGCGCTTTGACTTCCGCCGCCTCGCGGTTCTTGCCTTCGGCGGCGTCCATCGATTCGCTTATACGCTTGCGGCGCTCCTCGAGAACTCCCTTGATCGGATTGAACAGGAAACGGTTGAGGACGAACATGAGAATGAAGAAGTTCAGCACCTGCGATGCGAGAATGCGCATGTCGATGTCGAACATCCCCGCCTCGCCGTGTCCGCCCGCTTGCGCTGCTCCGTGCGAGGATTCAGCCGTCATCGCTGACGTGGGGGCCAGTTCAGCGGCAGACAGCATCGCCGGGAACGGGCCGGCGAGGCAGAACAGGACGATGAGAAGGCATAACGGCAGTCGAATTCGAGACATGATCAACCTCCGTCCGGGAATCGCGTTCCCGGGAGGATTTGCATAACCGGTCACCAGCGGACGAAGAGGAGAATGAGGGAGACGAGCAGGCAGTAGATGGCCAGCGATTCGATCATGGCGAGGCCGATGATCATCGTGAAGCGAAGCTCGCCGACCAGGTCGGGCTGACGCGCCATGCTGTCGCAGGCCTGCTTGACGGCCATGCACTGGGCGATCGCGGCGGCGCTGCAGCCGATGCTGACGGCAAAGGCGGCACTGAGGGCTTCGGCAACGCGGAGCAACGTGACTGAATCCATACTTATATCTCCTTGACTGGATGAGTTGCGTGAGATTTGGCATTGTCTCCGGCGTGGCCTTCGGCGTGACGGGCAGCCCCGGAAACATAGATCCCTGAAAGAATGGTGAAGACCATGGCCTGGATGACGCTGGTGAAGATGGCCATGAACATCATGGGAAGCGGGACGAGGAAGGGGAAAAGATAGATCGTCAGAACGAGGATGACGACGTCTTCACCCATGATGTTACCGAACAGGCGGAGCGTCAGGCTGATCGGGCGGGCGAGTTCGCCGATGACGTGGATCGGGAACATCAGCGGCCCCATCCACCAGACATCACCCCAGAAGTGCTTGAGATAGCCCAAACCCTGGCGTGTGAAGCCGAGGTAATGCGTCATGAGGAAGATCACCAGGGCCATCGCGAGGCAGTTCGAAAAGACGCTCGTGGGAGACTTGAGCCCTGGCACGATGCCGAGCAGGTTTTCACAAAGAATGTAGATGAAGACCGTCGCGAAGAATGGAACGAACTCGGCCGCCAGGTCGGGGCCGACGATCGTCGTCACGAATCCTTCGAGCTGTTCGTAGATCCACTCCGCCAGGTTTTGGATCGGCCTGGGGACCAGATCGACGCGTCGTGTCGCCAGCAGGGCGAATAGGCAGAGCGTCGCCGTGATGAGCAGCGGCAGGACGACTCCGGGCGGCAGGGGAATGAAGCCGAGAATATAAAATATCTTGAGCTCTAGTTCATGCATGCGTTGTTCCCGTTTCGGACTTTTTCAAGTCGCTCATGATCACTGCGACTGCCCCCACGATTCCCAACTGGCTCGAGAGCAGCCCGCCGAGAACCTGAATCAGGTTCAGACCCAGTCCGTACAGAAGCCAGATGATGAGAAACAGACCGATGATCTTGAACATGGAAAGCACCACGCCCTTCGCCATGAGAGCCTTGTTCGAACCCGATTGCATGCTCGAAACCGTGATGGTGAGGATGTGAAAACTCCCGAGACCGAGCCCCATGCCGATCATCATTCCCCACCACAACTGGTGCCAACCCACCATCCCTATCGTCAGGATGAGGATGTTGAGACCCAGTCCCATCAGGTAGACCGCTCGCTGAAACCGGGCGATCAGTTGCTGGGAAACGGCGCTTTCATCGGCCACGGGATTCCATGCTCCTTCGCAATACCAGCCACGCGTTCCGAAGCGCGGCGGCCAGTCCGAAAGCGGTTCCGATGCAGAGCCCCCATGGATCTGTTCCGAAATGCTGGTCGAAGGAGAATCCAAAGGCTATTCCCAGGCCCAGGGATACGCCTACATTCAGCCCCAGCGTGAGAACAGGCCCCAATTCTGCCAGCCGTTCGTTCCAGGACGGCGATGAACGTTCGTGTCTGACGGGAACCCACCTCGCATTGGTTTTCCGCTTTTCTTCCGGTCTGCCTGATTATCGGCATGTCCCGGGGAAAACCGAAGGCTGGGCCGATGATTAACTTGCGACTCCGAGGGTTGGCCGGTGGCCCTTGATATCCTCGACATAACAGCGGAGGAGTTCCGCGACACTCCACGCCTGGGCGAAACAGCCCGCGGCCGTGTGTGGCGGGTCGGCGTCGAATACTTCGGAAATGCTGCCGACGCATCCTTCCTGGTCCAGGTGGAGCTTGAACGGTTCGATCATGTGGGAAGCGCGGAGCTGGGCTTCCATTGAAGCGTTGTGCGCCTTGAGGTAGGCCGTGATGAAGGGGCCGATCAGGTATCCCCAGACGGTTCCCTGGTGGTAGGCCTTGTCACGGGTGAGCCGGTCTCCGCCGAATCTTGGTGTATACGCCCGCTCGAAGGGAGCAAGACTTCTCAGGCCGTGAGAGGTATACAGATGCCGGTAGACGGTGTCCACGACACAGCGTTCTTCGGACTGCTCGAGGACCGAGAACGGCAGGAAGACGGCGAAAATCTGGTTTGGCCGGAGCGAGCGGTCGGGAGTGCCGTCGTGGGCGATCACGTCATGGAGAGATTCGGTTTCGGGATTCCAAAACCGGCGCCTGAACGACGCCCGGACTTTTCGCGCGAGGGCCGAGATGTCGTGTGAGGCCATGCCGAACGTGTCCAAAAGATGTGTCAGCAGGCGAAGAGCGTTGTACCAGAGGGCGTTGACCTCGACGGCTTTCCCGTGCCGGGGCGTGACGACGAAGTCGTCGACTTTCGCATCCATCCAGGTGAGCTGGACGAGTTCGTTGCCGGCCAGGATGAGGCCGTCGTTGTGGTCCATGCCGATGTCATACCGCGTGCCGGTGATGAACGCCTCGATGATCGATTGCATCGGTGCGAGAAGATGCTCCCTGACAAAATCATAATCCTCGGTATATTCGAGAAAACGATGGATGGCATGAAAGAACCAAAGTGAAGCATCTACACTGTTATATAATGCATCGGATCCGTGATCGGCGAAGCAGTTGGGAACGAGCCCATCCCGCACGGATACGGCGAACGTTTTGAGAATCGAGCGGGCGTCGTCGAACCTGCCCGTCACGAGCGTCAGGCCGGGGAGGGAGATCAGGCTGTCCCGGCCCCAGTCGGAAAACCACGGATACCCGGCGATGATCGAACGGCTCCGGGTGCTGCAACGATCGACGATGAACTGGTCGGCCGCCAGAAGCAGCCTCCGAATCATGGGATCCTCCGTCGGGAAGGTATCGATGATCTGTTCCTGCCGCTGTTCTTCTCGCTTTCGAAGGTCCACCGGATTGAACGCCTGGATGGGGTCGTCCGAAAACAGGATGGAGGCTGAACCATGCAGGTTCTGAATCCTGAGATAGCCGTTCGAAAAATCGTCCTCATGCGACTCGAGACCGCGGGCGGCTTCTTCAGACAGGAAGTTCGCCGTCTCCCATCGCGCATCCCGGACGAATCCGCCGCGGTCCCAGGCCATGTAGACGGTGGGGGCGTTCGCGAATGGCTGAAGTTTCAGCGAGTTGTCGGCGACCTCCGTGTCGTCGAGAAAACCGGCGTTCCTGTAGGTCGTGCCATGAAAATCCCTGAAAAGAAAATGCGGCCGTAGGCGCAGTTCGATCTCATGCCCGCCGTTCATGATCTTGTAGGTTACGACGGTCGAATTCTGGCCGTAGATCATGAAGAGGCTCTTCACCACGAGCACGTCACCGATCTGCCAGGTCCAGGTCGGAACAGGGTCCGTGGTAAAACGCTCGAGGTGGAGATGACCGAGCGGGTGGGCGCCGCCGCCGGGACGTGCCGTGAACAGGGGATACTCGCAGCCGTCGATCAATAGCGTCTCGGTGATGCGCGATACCAACGCGATCCGCTCGACAGGCGGACGCCGGGCAGCGATGAGAACGCCATGATAGCGCCTGGTATTCAAACCGATGACCGTCGAGCCGGCAAAGCCTCCGAGCCCGTTCGTGACGAGCCACTCGAGTTGAGAAGCGCGGATCAGATCACCGAGAACGCGACGACCGAATGCTGCCATGTCAGTTCCTCCCCTGGATGCATACGTTATAGCCGGTTTTCCGAAACTTTGCCACAGGAATACGAATCCGAGCCTGCTCGAACCGGTCCGCAACAGCTGAAGACCAGAGGTGCGCTGGAAGGGAGATGTCGTGTCTCGCACATGACGGCGGCGGGTAGGGTATACTTGTCGCCGCGCCGCTGCGCTTCGGAGAAATGAACATGCCCGGCTGTCTGCTGATCGATGGAAATAATATCGTCTTTCGCGCGTTTTACGCGTTCGAAGGCAAAAACCTCCGTACCCGTAATGGTTTGCCGACCGGTGCGCTGTTCGGCTACACGCGCATGCTCCTCAAGCTCCTGCGTGAGCGGCGTCCGGAGTTCGTCTGCGTCGCCTTCGACGTAGCTCGCGAGACGTTCCGGCATCGTCGATATCCCGAATACAAGGCTCATCGGCGGCCGACACCGGCAGATCTCCTGCATCAACTGCCTCTTGCGCATAAAATATCTGAAGCAATGGGAATAAAAATCGCCGCCGGGCGGGAATTCGAAGCGGACGACATGATCGGAACACTGGCTGAGCGGTTTAAACACGATACCGAGGTGACGATCGTTACGGGAGATCGCGACCTGCTGCAATTGATCGATCGTCGTGTCGTCGTCGAGCTGTGCGTGAAGGGCATCACCGAGACGGCCACGATGGGCCCGGCTGCGTTCGAGTCCGAATATGGTTTCCCGCCCCAGCGGATCGTCGACATGAAGGCACTGTGGGGCGACAGTTCGGACAACATTCCGGGCATTGACGGCATCGGGGAAAAGAAGGCCCTGGGCCTGATCCGGGAGTTTGGCTCTCTTGAACGGGTGTATGCGAATCTCGAGAAGATCGGGAACCCGCGCATGCGCGAACAACTTTCCGCGGGAAAGGAATCGGCGCTGCTCTCATACGAGCTCGCCACGATCTGCCGGACGGTTCCTGACATCGACGATCAGGCCGCCTATGCATGGGATATCTCGAGACTGAACTCGCCGAACCTGATGAACATGCTTGGGGAGCTTGAATTCACCAGTCTTGCAACCGGACTCGGGGATGGCGTTGGTTCTTCCGGCCCGGCGATCGGCGCCGGCGAGCCTGCGACTTCCGCGCCCGTGCCGTCACAATCCACGTTGAAGCCCCTTGAGGGCGAGCGGCTTCTCCTGACGGATATCGATTCGATAGCCTCCTTTCTTGCCGAGGCGGGCCATGATATTGCATTTGATATTGAAACAGACGGGCTCAATCCCCGGACGGACCGGATCGTTGGCGTTTCCCTCGGTGTGAACGAACGGCGCTCTGCCTACATTCCGTTGCATCATTCCTATCTTGGCGTAATCCCTCAGCCTTCTGCCGAGCAGGTTTATGGGCTTCTCGCTGATGCATGGCGTGACCGGAGAGTCGTTGGCCACAACCTGAAGTTCGATCTCGCGTTTCTAAAAACCGCGGGAGTTCCTCTACCGACCAGGCTCTTCGATACGATGCTCGCGGCCTACGTGCTTGATCCGACGATGCCGAACGGCCTCAAGCAGCTCGCCGAGAAGCTGTTCGAGGTCGAAACCCGTGAATACGCCGATGTCGCCGGAAAACGGCCGTTTTCCGAAGTCGAGATCGAGACGGCCACTTCGTATGCCTGTCAGGACGCCCTTCTCACGATGAAGCTGTTCACGCTGTTCACGGCCAGGCTTGCTGAGAACTCCCTTGGCACGTTGTACGCCGATCTCGAGCTTCCCCTGCTGCCGCTCCTGCTCGATATGGAGTCGACGGGCATCGGGCTCAACAGACCGTATCTCAAGGAGCTTGCGGCAGACATTCGTGATCGCATGCGGGAGCTTGAGGCGTCGATCCATACCCATGCGGGCTATGTGTTCAATGTGAACTCGGGAAAGCAGCTCCAGGAGGTCCTCTTCACGAAGCTGGGGCTCACTCCGCCAAAAAAGACGAAAACGGGCTTCTCCACTGACAGTGACGTGCTGACTGAGCTGGCGGCGGTTCATCCGATCTGCCGCGACCTGCTCGACTACCGGGAGCTCGCAAAGCTCGAGAACACCTACGTCGACACGCTCGGCACGCTGGCCGACCCGAAAACCGGCCTGATCCATACCAGCTTCAATCAGACCGTGACTGCGACCGGCAGGCTCTCGAGTTCGAATCCGAATCTCCAGAATATTCCGGTGAAGACGGAGCTGGGGCGAAAGGTCAGGCGGGCATTCATTCCCCCCCGGCATGGTGACGTCTTCCTCTCGATCGATTATTCGCAGATCGAACTCCGCTTGCTGGCGCACTTTTCCGACGATCCTGCGCTTGTCGATGCCTTCCGGAACAAGCTCGACATCCATGCGATGACCGCTGCCCGCATCTTCGAGAAAGCGGTCGGCGAGGTTTCCGAGGCTGAGCGCAAGATCGGCAAAACCGTGAACTTCGGCATCATCTACGGAATTTCCGCTCACGGGCTCGCCGCCCAACTCGGGATTTCAAGACCGGAAGCGCAAAAATATATCGATGGCTTTTTTTCAGGCTATCCCGGCGTCACGGCATTTTTCGAGGAAAACCTGGCGAAGGCAAAGACCGATGGGCGGGTTACGACGATGTTCGGTCGGGTCCGGCCGCTTCCGGAGCTTCGTGAGAAGAGCCATACGATGCGGGCGTTCGGTGAGCGTGTCGCCCGGAACACGCCCCTCCAAGGAACGGCGGCCGATCTCGTCAAGAAAGCCATGCTCGACGCCGATCGCGAGCTTCGTTGCGGCGGATTCCACACCCGACTGATCCTCCAGATTCACGATGAGATCGTCTTTTCCGTGCCGATGGGAGAGCTTCCGGAGATCGGTCCGCGGTTGCGCCGCGTCATGGAAAACGTCGTCGAGCTGCAGGTGCCCCTGGCATGCGATGCGGCCGTTGGCCCCAATCTGGCGGACCTTCGGGAAGCGGAGTTTTGACGACCTTTTCAGCTGAGGGGCGCCGAAAGGGGCACGTTGCGAGATACCAGCGTTCGAACCGATGACAGGTCGGCCTTGATCTGGGAAATGAGCGAATCTATCGAAGGGAAGCGGATTTCTTCGCGAAGCCGCTTCACGAACCGCACGCGGATTGTCTGATGATACAGGTCGCCAGAGAAATCGAGCAGATGCGCTTCCAGAAGAAGGATTCGGCGGTCGAAGGTCGGCCGTGTGCCGATGTTGACAAGAGCGTTGAATGCCCCCTGCGGCGTGTCGACGATGCAGAAATAGACGCCTTTTGGCGGCAGAACCTTGATCGAGTTTTCCAGCGGCAGGTTTGCCGTCGGAAATCCCATGTCGCGGCCGCGGTGGTCGCCGTGAACGACCTCGCCGCTGAGCGACGGGTGCCTGCCCAGCAGGTTTGACGCAAGTTCGATGTCGCCGTCGGCGAGAGATTCCCGGATCAGCGTGCTGCTGACCAGATGTTTGGCCGCCGTGACGGGGGAAATGACTGTGCATTCCCGTCCGAGCGAGCGAAGTTCTTGCTGCATGAACTCGGCGCTGCCGCGGCGGTGCAACCCGAAGCCGAAGTTGAAGCCCACGAACACGTGCCGGGCTTCGAGGCGCTCGATCAGGATCTTTCGGATGAATTCTTCGGGGGGGGTTCGCGCAAACGTTTCATCGAAGGGGCGGAAAACCACGCTATCGACGCCCGAATGAAGCAGGAGCCGGAACTTCTCTTCCGGCGTCGTGATTTCGCCGGGAAAATTTGCCGGATCCAGCAAGCGGCGTGGCGGGTGGTCGAAGGTGAAGATGACGGATGAGAGACCTTCTTTCTTCGCTTCGTGGATGATCCCGGAAATCAGCGCCTGGTGGCCCAAGTGAACCCCGTCGAATGTGCCGAGCCCGATGACGCAGGGGCCAGTGTGGAGAGGGCCAGATAGGAGGTTGTACAGATTCATCGCTTCACCCGATCGGGAATATCAGGAAAAGACGCGGATTGGCATCAGCTTCTGGCCGTTTTTCGGCTTGTTGGCCGCCGGCGGGCCATACAGGGCGATCAACTCGCCGGTGGCCGACATGATCTGGATCACGTTGTCCTGCGCGTTGTCAACGTGGCCGGGCTCAATTTTCAGGAGGTCTTTGGCCTCGAGGGGGGTACCGCTTCTGATGCGGGCCTCGACACCAGGCTGAACGGTCGCCCGGGCGAACGGAAGAATGGCTGAATACGGCATGAAGGCGGGGGCCTCGTCGAAGGGGAGACGTTTTTCGATCTTCCAGGCGGGAAAGGCCTGCAGGTGTGTCCACGAGCCGACCCGCTCGCGAAGCAGATACGACAGGTGACCGCCGCAGCCGAGCTCCTGGCCGAGATCATGTGCGACGGAGCGAACGTAGGTTCCCCGGGAGCAGTGGATACGCAGGACCAGGTGGCGGTTGCCTCCCGATTCATAATCCCGAACGAGGCGTATCGAGGTGACATGCACCTTGCGGCTTGCCAGTTCGACGGTCTCGCCTGCTCTCGCCAGTGCGTAGGCGCGTTTGCCCTGCACCTTGATGGCCGAGTAGACGGGGGGTTTTTGATCGTATGTGCCGACGAAGCGGCGAAGAGCGGTGAGAATTGTTTCACGATCGACGGCCACGGGCCCCGGATGTTCATACGTGGCCTGGCCGGTCGCGTCGTAGGTGTCGGTGGCGCGGCCCAGGGTGACGCGCATCAGGTAGGTCTTGTCGAGGAACGCGGGCGGGATGTAGGGCAGCACCTTCAGGCTCTTGTCCATGAAGATCAGGAGCACGCCCTGTGCCATCGGATCGAGCGTGCCGCCATGGCCGGCCTTGACCCCGTAGGCTTTCCTGACCATCGCGACGACGTCGTGTGAGGAAAGACCTGCCGGCTTGTAGACCACGAGACATCCGTCGCTGTTCACGCTGAGATCCCTTTCATCGTCATGATGTGTGCAGGGCTGCAATCGCCGGTTCGATCGCGGAGATGACGTTGTCGATGACCGTCTGCATGTGGGTATGCTGGAAGTTGGCTCCGGCCGCGAGCTTGTGCCCGCCGCCACCGAAGGTTTTGCAGATTGCCTGGACGTCGACCCGGCCGGTCGAGCGGAAGCTTGCCTTGATCGTTGTCGGATCGAGCTCGCGGAACATCACGATGACTTCCGCCCCGGCAATCGTGGTCAGCGGCGCGACCGATCCGTCTGCGTCGATTTCCGTCGCACCAAGGCGAGAAAAATCGTCCAGCGTCAGCCACGAGGTGATCAGTTTCCCGTTGAAATGCCTGGTGGCACGTTCCATCGAGATGCCGTGCAGGACGACACGGCGCCAGTCGTTCGTCTCGTAGACACGCTTGAAGATCGGGGCCACTTTCAGCCCTTGCGAGATCATCTTTGCGGCGATCTCGTGGGAGCGCGGCGTCGTGCCCGGGAACCGAAAATTCCCCGTGTCCGTCATGATGCCGACATACAAGGCCGACAGGATGTCATCGTTCAGGGAAATATCCATGCCACATAATATATTATAAAGTATTTCGCATGTCGAGCTGGCTGCCGGGTCGAGCAGGTTGATCTCCCCAAGTCCTGGGACATCGAGATGATGGTCGAGATGGATGCACCGTTTTGCCCGACGGAAAAACTGGGTGCGGTCTCCCATGCGCGAAGCCTCGGTCGTTTCCATGAGAAAGCCGAGGTCGAACTCCCCCGCGGGGAGCGTGTCGGTCAGGACCTCCGATCCCGGAAGCCAGGAAATCTGCGGAGGGATCGGATCGAAGTTCAGTGTGACGCATTCCTTCCCGGCTGCGCGGCACCAGTGATGAAGCGCAAGCTGGGAACCGAGGGCATCGCCGTCTGAGTACGGGTGGGCGATGGAAAAGACGCGGCGCGCCTTCCCGAGATGATCGCGGATCAATTCGATCTTGGCGTTGTATGCGGAGCTGCCCCAGGTATCGGTTATTACGCCGGAAGGAGCTGCTGATGCGGAAAGCGTCGAGTCGGTGTCGGTGGGGCGATGCATGAAACGCGTCAGTCTTTCGGCTCGGAGCCGGGGAGAGGGGGTTTCGGCTGTTCGATCTTCCGGAGCAGATCGAGGATGTGGTCTCCCTCTTTGATCGAGGGATCGTACCGGAAGGCGAGTTCCGGTATCTTCCGCAGTTGAACGGCATTCTTGAGTTCGCCTCGTAGAACGGGCTTGGCCGAGTCAAGACCGCGCTGGGCTTCTTCCGGATCGAGACTTTCCTCGAGCAGACTGAAGGAAACGCGGGCGAGATGGAAATCCGGACTTATATTGACGCCTACAAAATGAACGCCGCGGACGCGCGGATCATTGATGCGGCGCTGCAGGATGATGGACAGTTCGCGCAGGATCGTTGACTCGACCCGTTCGAGGCGATGCGAGGTCATAGGTACTCCCAGTCTTGCGAGACGACCTGGATCTGGTCGTGGTCCGCGATGATGTCGTCGATTTTCTGACCCATTTGCGTCAGAAGGGTCCGATCGTTCGAAACGAGGGCGACACCCACCGTGCCGCGCTGCCAGAGGTCGTTATGATCGACTTCCGAGATCGAGGCGTTGAACTTGGCGCGCACGCGGTCGATGATGCAGCGCAGCACCTGCCGCTTCTCCTTGAGGCTGTGAACTTCCGGAAAATGCAGCTCGAACGTGCCGACCGCCACGATCATCGCCATGCCCTGTTCGCTCCGTTCCGGTGTTTGTCGAAAACGCCGCGAACCCCTCGGAGTTCGCGGCGTTTTCAATTTATATCGTCCGCTGTATTTCTTTGAGCCTGAAGAACTCGAAAATGTCCTTGTCCTTCAGATCGTTGTAGTTCGCGACGCCGATACCGCACTCATACCCCTGCATGACCTCGCGGACGTCGTCCTTGAATCGCTTGAGCGAGCACAGCTTGCCCTCGTAGATCTCGACGCCGTCACGGATGATGCGGACCTGTGCATCGCGCGCGACCTTGCCGTCGAGGACATACGAGCCGGCGATGGTGCCGGCGCCGGTGATCTTGAACACCTTGCGCACTTCGGCGCGGCCGACGACTTCTTCCTGGTATTCGGGCTCATACATGCCCTTGAGGGCCATCTTCACGGCGTCGATCGCGTCGTAGATAATGCGGAACACCTTGATGTCGACGCCCTCGCGCTGGGCGATATCGTCGACTCCGTGGGCGGGCCGGACGTGGAAGCCGATGATGATGGCGTTGCTGGCCGCCGCGAGCATGATGTCGGACTCGGTGATGGCGCCGACGCCGGTGTGAATGGCGTTCACCTTCACCTCGGCCGTCGTGAGCCGCTCGAGCGAATCCTTGAGGGCGCCGGCGGAACCCTGCACGTCGGCCTTGATGATGATGTTCAGGTCTTTCACCTTGCCGTCGGTGACGTGCTTGAAGATGTCGATCAGCTTGAGCCGGTTCTCGCGGGTGAGGCGGTCTTCGCGCTCTTTCTTCTGCCGCAGCACGCCGACGTAGCGGGCGAACTTGGCGTTCTCGACGACCATCAGGGTGTCGCCGACCTTCGGCACGTCGTTGAGACCGATCAGGGCAACCGGGGTCGAGGGCGCCGCATCCTTGACGCGTTGGCCGGAATCGTTGATGAGAGCCTTGACGCGGCCGAAGCTCGTTCCGCAGATGATGTTGTCGCCCATCTGGACGGTGCCGTTCTGGACGAGGACGGTCGCGATCGGCCCCATGCCCTTGTCGAGCTTGGCTTCGATGATCGTGCCTTTGCCCTCGCGATCCGGGTTCGCCTTGAGCTCCATCATTTCTGACTGGAGGAGAATCATTTCGAGAAGCTCGTTGATGCCGTCGCCGCGCTTGGCAGAAACGGGAACCATGATCGTCTTGCCGCCCCAGTCTTCTGCGACGAGGTTATACGGCATGAGCATCTGCTTCACTTTTTCCTGGTTTGCCTCGGGCTTGTCGATCTTGTTGATCGCCACGATGATCGGCACATTTGCCGCCTGGGCGTGGTGGATCGCCTCGATCGTCTGGGGCTGAACGCCGTCATCGGCGGCGACGACCAGGATGGCGATGTCGGTGACCTGTGCTCCCTGTGCGCGCATGGCGGTGAACGCCTCGTGGCCGGGGGTGTCGAGGAAACAGATCGTGCCGTTCGGGGTTTTCACCTGGTAGGCGCCGATGTGCTGGGTGATGCCACCGACTTCTCCTTCGGCGACCCGCGCGTGGCGAATCTTGTCGAGCAGAGAGGTCTTGCCGTGGTCGACGTGGCCCATGATCGTGACGACCGGCGGCCGCGTATGAAGCTCGGAATCCTCATCGGGCTCTTCCTCGAACTCGATGACATCCTCGCTGAACGAGATATCCTTGCCGAACTCGCGGCCGATGATCTGGACCTGATCCGGTTCGAGACGCTGATTCAAGCTGGCGAACACTCCGATCGACATGAGTTTCTTGATAATATCGACGCCTTCGATATGCAGGTATTTCGCCAGGTCACTGACGGTGATGTCCTGCGGAACGACGACGCGCGGAATCTGTTCTTCCTGCGATGCTTCCGCGCCCATCTGAAGCTGGGTCTCGGTTTCGAGTTCGGCCAGCTTTTCGACGTCGCGCATCTCAGCGAGAAGCTTTTTCGGGACGTGCGGCCCCTTCATCAGCTTCTTGATCTTGTCTTTCTTTTTCTTGAGCTTCTGGGGCGGAGCTTCCTTTTTGACCGGCGTGGTCTTGATGATCGTGATCTGCTGGTTGACCTCGACCTCTTCAACCTCGTCGATGCGCGGCGGCTTGGGGCCGAGCTTCTTCTTTTCATCGCGAAGCTGGGCGGCCGCCGGGGCTGGCGTGGGGCGCAGGGCCGAAGGCTGCTGCGGAGCCGGGGCCTGCGGGACCTGGGGCTCAGGAGCCTTCTGCACGGGGGCCGGGGGCTGGGCCGGTCGTTGCTGCTGGGCCGGCGGCTGCGGCTGCATGGGGCGGGTCACCTGAGCGGCCTGATGAGGGGCCG
>JAGOCE010000412.1 GCA_017998915.1 Candidatus Ozemibacteraceae bacterium | reverse complement strand
CGAGACCCGTCTGAGCGAGGGAATCACCCTGCTCTGCGGCTTTCCGCCACCATTTCACCGCTTCCTCGTCGTTCTGATCGACACCGTCACCATGGGCATACATTTCGGCAAGATTATGCTGAGCAAGCGCCATGCCCTGCTCGGCGGCCTTCAGCATCCATGCGAAGGCCTCCTTGGGGTTCTTGGGGACGCCGTCGCCATCCCCAAGGGCGTTGCCGAGGTTGAACTGGGCCGGGGCATATCCCTGCTCGGCGGCTTTGCGGAACCACTTCGCCGCTTCGGCGCCGTCGCGCGACACGCCGTAGCCCTTGTTGTACATGACGCCAAGGTTATACTGGGCATCCATGTCGCCCTTCTCGGAGAAGTCGCGGAAAATCTTTTCGGCTGTGGTGAAATCCTTCCGCTTGATGGCCGCAAAGCCTTCATCGAGCGACGCTCCAAAAACAGGAACATGAATCAATACAGCAAGAATCACCACCAGAATCCTCATTGTCAGTCTCCCATATAATAACTAGTATAAAAAGTGACGGTATCATTCGCAAGAAGACGAGTCCGTCATGGATGAAACGAGGTTTCATCCTAGCTCAATCCGATGCTCCCGTCAACCTCTTTTGCGAATGTGCAACGTGTCCCTCATGGATCGTCATTGTGCGCCGCCGTTTCCGGCCTGAATGTGCTTATTCGTGCCGCTGAAGAAGTGAAAATAGGCGTCGACGGCCATGGTGTACCCGTTCGAAAAGCCCCGGAAGCCTTCCTTCAGCGTGCTGTTGACGTCGATGCCGATGATTTTCACCGGGGGGAGCTTGTCGATGAACTCGTTCAGGGCACCCTTGCTCTTGCCGGCGTAATCGGTGTCGTCACTGTCGTCGTTACCGTCGCCCTTGCCGAGTTCGCCGCTGTCGACTTTTTCCATGAGGTCGGCAGCCTGTTCCTTCAGCTCGTTATATTTGTCATAGTATTCTTTTGCCTTTCCCAGGTTGTTCTGGAACTCGGCCAGGATGCCGCCGATTTTCAGGGCGAGCGCCTTCGCCTCGGTGAAGATCTGGCCCTTGTTTTCAGTTTTCAGGGCGATGCTGCCGACCGACCAGACCGCCATGTTGATCCCGATCCAGGTGCCCTTCACGAACTCCCGCGTGTCCTCGCCGAGAGAGGTCGTCAGCATCGATGACTCGGCGGTGCCGCCGTGACACCCGTTGTCCAGCACCGACAGCGCCTCGAACGTATTCGGGTCGATTTCGAGCCAGGCGAACCGCTTGCGGCCTGACATCGTCGTCGGCTTCGACGGGAAAAACAGGACCTTGTTGTTCTCTTTCACGGCCTGCAGGAACCGCGGCGGGTATGTTCCGTCCTTCGTCATCTCCCTGAGCGAGGCATCGCGGCCGCTTCCGACCGGAAGGGCGTGAAGCTCTGCATCCTTCGGGGCATTCGCCCAAATGTCGAGATATCCCGTACGGTTTTCGCCGATGAGCACCCGTGATTCCAAGCTTGACTGGAAGAATCCGTTGAGCAGGAAATACGCTTTCCGAAGCCCATCGTCGCCGGCATGAATCTCGTTGAACGGCTGGAGAAGGTCGATCCGGGTCGAGAGCTTGCCGTTGCCGCCCAGTTCGGAAACCACGGCGAGACAACGCGGCCTGCGGATACGTCCCAGCAGCAGCTTGTCGGTGGGCGACATCTCGGTGTCGAAAGATGTCTGCCCGGCGATGAGCCGATAGAGGACGTTCCGGTTGTGCCACCGGACGACGGTGAGCGGCTCCGGCTTTTTCGCGACGGCATGCGCTGACCGGAACGCTTTGTCCAGGGCATCAGCCGCCTGATTCGGTAGGTCCGGAAGGTTGATGCCAAGGGTGATCAGGAACTGTTCGGGCTTTTGCCCTTCGTCCAGGTCGATCGTATGCGAGTAGAGCCCGTCCAGGCTGCCGATGTCGACCCGGATGGCCGTCACCCGGACGAAATGCTCGAGCGCCTTCTCACCCACCGTGACATCGTCGGGGGTCGTGAGTACAACCCCGTAGGAGGTCTTTCCCATGGTCGGAACCCGCGCGAAGGCGATATCGACCGCGTCCCGGCTGAGAGTGTCGAGCCGCAGGTTCTTCTGAAGCATCCGAAGTTCCGTGGATTTCTTTCCGCCGCCCCCGCCAAGGGCGGAACCGGCATCTCCGGCCGAACCCCGAGCTGAGCCGTCGGACGTGGGTTCGAAGACGGCAGTGACGGACACGCTGACGGAACGGCTGTCCGGCGCGCCGGACACCTTCCCGGAATCCGCCGGGCGGTAGACGAGCCCGGAAAGCTCCGAGATGTCTCTCATGAAGGGAACGACGAACGTTTTGCGTTCGCCGGCGGCGTTGATATACGAGACGCCGACCGGGGCGGATTTCTCGCGCTTCACGTCGATCCCGTAATACTCGAGGAGCAGCCTGGCCCCCTCTTCGGAGAATTCCAGAGCCGTCGGTTTTGCCGAGATGCCGAGCCGCGACAATAGGGCCATTGCGAGATTCGACGTCGCCCCGATATCGCCGAAGCCCTGTGTGACAACGCTTTCAGGGCAGGTGTCGAACCCGTGGGCCTGGCCGCCCTGGGCGTTCTTCGGAATGCAGGTGATCGTCTGCATCAGGTCGATGAAGCTCTTCTCATTCGTGACGCCGCTGATGGCGCGAATACCGAACGTGTTGACCGGCGGGATGATCAGGTTGTCATATCCATCGGCCTTTTCGAGCATGTACACCGGGCTGTACCGCTTGTCGAGATCCAGGGCGGAGTATCGCTTCATCGCCGCCTCGACGGCGCCGTCGAGAAGCCGAGCGAACGTCGATTCACGGGCTGGAACCTTCGCCTGCCAGGCTATCAGGGCCGGAGATGCGAATTCGCCCTTGCCGACGGGAACCTGAAGCTTCTCGTTGAACGGAGAGCGGAGGGTCCAGTTCGCGATGTCCGAACCCGGATCGTCGAAGATCACGATCGCCCGCCGCTCCTGGCCTTCGAACACGCCGAACTGCCCGCCCAAACCAAAGATCAGACCCTGGTTCGCATGGGACGGGGGCAGGAACTCCTTGCGGGACGGCGTGCCTCCGCCCAGTCCGCTCCGACCTGCAGCGGCACCGGCCGCAGGCTTGTACGATGTTCTGACCAGCGCGAAGAAGTCGGCTGGAATCGATGTTCCGCCGTTGCCGGGCTTGTCGACGAATGTCACGTCGAGCAGAACGCTGCCTTTGAAGAGACTCTTTGTCTGCCCGTCGTCATCGATGAGCGTCATGGCGCTCGGCAGTCGCGTGAGTTGGTTGATCCTGACCTTCACGAACTCCCCGTCGATCTCGGCTGCGGGAGCCGGGGACGCGAATCGCGTTCCGCTGGAGACCGGAAAGACGGCTCTGCCGTCGGCCAGATCGAAATACAGCTCCGATTCGAACGGCTCGAGCGCCGATGGTATATCGAATACTATGCGTATCGGATTGGCCGAGCCGGGCCCCAGCATGACCGGGTCGCGGAAGCCGAGCGGCGTGAAGGCGGTGACGTCGCTGAGCCGGCACATCAGATCGCCGGCGCCGGTGGGGTAACGCAGGTAGATGCGCCTCGCGGGATCGATGTTCAGAAGGGCCTGCACCTGGGAGCGGAACTCGGCTTCGATCACCCGGAAATGGGCACACTCGCCGGCCTTGTATCGATCGATGGCGGTTTCGAGCCCCGTCGCGGTCACCTCGAGCGAGAACCCGTCAGACAGACTGGTCGGCTTGTTCGTCGGCAGTTGTGCCAGGTCGAGCCAGC
>JAGOCE010000411.1 GCA_017998915.1 Candidatus Ozemibacteraceae bacterium | reverse complement strand
AGTGGCACGTTTTTTGTTAGTCTACAGTCAGACAATATGTATACCGTTCGTTCGGAGACACCGGAGGTTAAATAGCTATGGATATGAACCGTTTGACGCAGAAGTCGCAGGAAGCTCTCCAGAAAGCCCAGAATCTCGCCGTCGAGTATGGGCACACCGAAGTTTCGCCGGAGCATCTGCTCACCGCGTTGCTGGAGGATGCGGAAGGGCTCGTTCCCCGGCTGTTCAACCGGATGAACGTTCCGCTCGAGGATCTGAAATCGCGATTGAGCGGCGAGATCGGCCGCAAGCCGCGCGTTTCCGGGCCGGGCATGCGGCCCGACCAGGTGTACATCACCCGCGAACTATCGCAGATTCTCGTGAACGCGGAAAGCGAAATGAAGACGCTGAAGGACGAGTATCTGTCGGTCGAGCATCTCGTTCTCGCGATGATTGCATCAGGCTCGTCAACCCCGTCGGGAAAACTGCTCGCCACGTACAAGATCGACCGCGAGCGTCTTCTCGGGGCGCTGACCGAGATCCGCGGCAACCAGCGGGTCGTTTCGGCAAATCCCGAGCAGACGTATGAAGCACTCGAGAAATACGGGCGCGATCTCGTTCGCGAGGCAGGGAAGAACAAGCTCGACCCGGTCATCGGCCGCGACGACGAGATCCGCCGCGTCATCCGCATCCTGTCGCGCAAGACGAAGAACAACCCCGTCCTGATCGGCGAGCCCGGCGTCGGCAAGACAGCCATCGCCGAGGGCCTCGCCCAGCGCATCCTGCGCGGCGACGTCCCCGAAGGGCTGAAGGACAAGACGATCTTCGCGCTCGACATGGGTTCCCTGATCGCAGGCGCGAAGTTCCGCGGCGAGTTCGAGGAGCGGCTCAAGGCCGTATTGGCCGAGATCAAGCAGAGCGAGGGCCGCGTCATCCTGTTCATCGACGAGCTCCACACGATCGTCGGGGCCGGCAAGGCCGAAGGCTCGATGGATGCGGGCAACATGCTCAAGCCCCTGCTGGCACGCGGCGAACTGCACTGCATCGGCGCGACGACGCTCGACGAGTACCGCAAACACGTCGAGAAGGACGCCGCGCTCGAACGCCGGTTCCAGCCGGTTCTCGTCGAACAGCCCGACGTTCCCGACACGATCTCGATCCTGCGCGGGCTCAAGGAGCGGTTCGAGGTGCACCACGGCGTCCGGATCGCCGACTCGGCGATCGTCGCCGCGGCGACGCTGTCGCACCGGTATATCACCGACCGGTTTCTGCCCGACAAGGCCATCGACCTGGTTGACGAGGCCTGCGCTACTATACGCACAGATATAGATTCCATGCCCACCGAACTCGACACGGTAACGCGGCGCATCATGCAACTGCAGATCGAGGAGGCGGCGCTCGCGAAGGAGAAGGACGAGGCAAGCGCGGCGCGGCTGGCCGATGTCCGGAAAGAGATCGCGGACCTGAAAACCCGCTCCGACGCGATGAAAGCCCAGTGGGAAAGCGAGCGCGACGTGATCAGGAAAGTGCAGGCGCTGCGGGCCGAGATCGAGAGGATGCATCGCGACGTCGAGGCGGCCGAGCGCTCCTACGATCTCGAAAAAGCCGCCGAACTCCGTCACGGCCGGCTTCCGGCAACACAGAAGCAGCTGGCCGGCCTCGAAGAAGAGTTGAAGCGCAAGCAGTCGACCGGCCGGCTCGTGCGCGAGGAAGTGAATGAAGAGGAGATCGCCGCGATCGTCAGCCGCTGGACGGGCATCCCGGTCACGCGGCTCGTCGAGGGCGAGCGGGAGAAACTGCTGAAACTCGACAAGCTTCTCCACGAGCGCGTCATCGGTCAGGATGAGGCGGTCAGCCTCGTCGCGGACGCGGTGCTGAGGTCGCGGGCCGGCATCAAGGATCCGCGCCGCCCCATCGGCTCGTTCATATTCCTCGGCCCCACCGGCGTCGGCAAGACCGAGCTGGCCCGGGCGCTCGCCCAGGCCCTGTTCGACACCGAAGAAAACATGGTCCGCATCGACATGAGCGAGTACATGGAAAAGCACGCCGTGTCGCGGCTGATCGGCGCTCCTCCCGGCTACGTCGGCTATGACGAGGGTGGCCAGCTCACCGAGGCCGTGCGGCGCAAACCATATTCCGTCGTATTGTTCGACGAGATCGAGAAGGCGCACCCCGACGTGTTCAACGTGCTTCTGCAACTGCTCGACGACGGCCGGCTCACCGATTCGCAGGGCCGCACTGTCGATTTCCGGAACGTTGTCGTCATCATGACCAGCAATATCGGCTCCCAGACCCTGCTCGACGGCATCTCGGGAAGCGGCGAGCTGGCCCCGGACGTCCGCAAGGAGGTCCTCGGCGAACTGCGCCGCTCGTTCCGGCCGGAGTTTCTGAACCGAGTCGATGACATCGTCCTGTTCACGCCACTCTCGAAGGAACAGCTCGGATCGATCATCGAACTCCAGTTCGGCGATCTGCGGAAGCGGCTCGCGGAGCGACGGCTGACTCTCGACGTCACCCCTGCCGCGAAAGAATGGCTGATCGAGCGCGGCTACGACCCGGTTTACGGCGCCCGCCCGCTCAAGCGGCTGGTGCAGAAGGAGGTCGAGACGCGACTTGCCCGGCGGCTGATCGCCAACGCCATTCCGGACGGCTCGGCGCTTTCTCTCGACGTGCGGGCCGACGAACCGGTCATCGAGGTGGTATAGTTCGGAATCTGTTGCGCCACACCAGGGCGCGGAAGGGACGAGCGATATGACAATCACGCGCAGGGCCCGGCAGGGATCGATCGGGTGGGTCATTCTCCGGTATATCGTTCTGCTGATCTTCCTGACGGTCGGCATGGTGATGATCGACCCGAACTACTTCCAGCTCGGGATCGCCGAAGGGCTGATGGGGCTCGAGGATTCGAAAGCCCCTGCGACACCCTTCGCGACCGAGATGACGTTCACGGCGGCGGCCGGCGATCCGTTCAAAATCGACTTCGGTGCAAAACAGAGGGAACTGCGGGACGTACGGATCGAACTTCTCGATCCCGATGGGAAGACGATCATCGACCAGGTGAAGCACCTGCTCCGACCGCCCGATCCGAGCGCGAAGCCGACGTGGCTCACCATCTACTCTCCCGCCCAGCGCAACGGGACATACACCCTCCGGTTGTCGCAGAACGAAGCCGGCCAGGCGAAGGTGTACATTTTTCAGGGCCCGTTCATCACGCGCATGGTCTACCTGCCGATATTTGCCGCCATTCTCCTGTTCGTTTTCGATATCAGCAGGCGGGCACGAACCGGAAACGGCAAAGAGATTCAGCCGGCCTGACCTGCATAAAACAGAGTTTCCTCCATGGTGAGTCCTTCTAGAACAAATGCAATTGCGCGTTTCCGTTCGTGCTGAGCTGGACGAAGCACGAGAGGCTATCCGGCGATAGTCGTCATGGAATGCGGATGGAGATTCGGCCACACTTTACGGCCCCCGGGATCGATCAGTATAATTACATCAAATTATCAAATGCCGATCTCGGGAGGTACACGATGAAACGCATCTCCGTCAGCCGGTTCCAGGCATCTCTTTTCATGCTGCTGATCGCTTCGACGGCGTTCGGCCAGAGTGACAGCCGGGCCATCTATGACCAGTACATATCGACGTACAAGACATACAAGGATGCCGTTTCGAACGGCCTTCCCGAATCCGAGATCAAGAAAGCGCTCGAGGCATACACGCAGGCCAAGCGTTCGTATGAATCCTCTCTGAACACAAAGACGGACGACGGACAGGGTATCGCATCCCTTGAC
>JAGOCE010000410.1 GCA_017998915.1 Candidatus Ozemibacteraceae bacterium | reverse complement strand
CGCCCGCCAGGATGACGAGCCGCTGCCGGGGAAGATTCCAGATGAACGCTCTACCGCGGTTCGACTGATCGGATGCATACAGCTCATTTCCGAGATATGAGCCGAGAATGACAAGACAGACGAACGCAAGAGGAAGAATGAGAACGGCGGAAGGCACCAGAAGGCCGAGAAGAAGCAGGGTTTTCGACCGGCCGATCATCGAAATGCCTGCCAGCAGC
The DNA here is from genome assembly GCA_017998915.1 of Candidatus Ozemibacteraceae bacterium. Classification (GTDB taxonomy): domain Bacteria; phylum Muiribacteriota; class Ozemobacteria; order Ozemobacterales; family Ozemobacteraceae; genus MWAR01. The sequence continues at coordinate 3,552 of JAGOCE010000410.1, read as the reverse complement.
CATCCGAGTGCGAAATGCCCCGAATCGCCGAGGACAAACCGGTGCCCTGCGGCTCCCGCGCCAAGAATGACGAGGGAGGGGAGAATGAGCATCGGTGTGAAGATCGGGGCGGCGTCGGAGGTCGCGAATTGGCCGGGAAAAAAGAGCAGGAATGAAATCCCGGTTACCATGGAGAGAAGAGCCGGCATGCCGAAAACGAGTTCGGCCAGCTTCAGGCTGAAAATCGTGATGAGCGGCCACCCCAGCGTCAGCACAACTTCGATTGCCCGAACAGAATGATTGATCGTGATGCCGCTCCAGGCACCGGCGATTGCCGCGAGAACCAGATACGGCATCATGACCGTCCAGGAGGTGCGCATCACATCACGAATGAATCCCAATGTCGCGAACAGAAGGGTGATGACGACAAGTCGGCGCGCATCGGGCATGTCGGAAATCGCGGGCATCAGGAGAATGCACAGTGTTCCAAGAACGATCGGGAACCCGCCGACATACACTCCGCGGCCGAGATGCCCCGTCACTCGTTTCAGCGACCAGGGGCCGCTTCCTTGAAACATATCCCAAGTGATGGGAATGAGCCAGCCGGCAACCGTTCCGAGCAGACCCAGTGCCCCCGCAAAGGCCACCGTCATGATATTCATACACGAATTATCGGCCACCCGCTCTCATTTTCACATCGCTTCCGGCACAGTTACGCATGTCGCCCATGCTCAGATGGCTGCATAACGCCAAAACGGGCGCAAATCAATGCGCCCGGTCGATATGTGAAAAAATGCGCGTCACGGCGCCCCGGTTAGTTCCCATTTGACGATGTAGTAGACAAATCCGGCAAGAATCAGGAACTCTGAATATGCCATCGCCGGGTATGCGGTGCGCTTTGCATCCCACCAGTCCCAGAAAAAATTGAGGGCATCGAAGACGACGAGCAGCATGCGTACGACCCAGTACGCCGCCACGAAAATCGCCGTCAGGTATGCCGGAATGATGTAATACAGCGCCATGTCTGTATCTTAGCATATTATCCAACCGAAAGGAACCGCCTCACCACATGGTCACAGCGAATGATTTTCCACGAAGACACCAAGGCACAACGAATGCCGGAAGATTCATCACGACGTTTTGTGCCTTTGCGGTGAAATCAGGCTATTAAAATAAACTAAACAATATATCGTGAATTCGATGCGCTTGCTCTGCTGCTTTGACAGGTTGCTGCGGCTTGGCTATACTCCGGGAAAGAGGTTGTTGAAAAAACAGCGATACAGCCGGAAGAGGGCAATGGGGGGATCGGAAGATGATCAGGAAAATCGGGATTTGCCGCGAGCGGAAAAACCGCTGGGAACGACGCGTGCCGTTGATTCCGGATGATGTCCGCCGGTTGGTCGGCGAACACGGATACGAAGTGGCCGTGCAGGGATCGCCGTTGCGAGTCCATTCGAACGCGGAATATGCGGCTGCCGGAGCCCTGGTCGATGATGGCATTGCCGGATGCGATCTCGTGGTGAGCATGAACGAGCCCGCCGCGGAGCTTCTCCGGCCTGGCGGAACGTATCTGTGTTTTGGCCGAACCGCTCCCGGACAATCGTTTGGCGATGCCTTTCTGCGTCGGCTGCAAGAGCTCGGCTGCACTCTTTTCGACGGCAATGCAATCACGGATGAACGCGGCCGAAACATAATATATATTGGAAAATATATCGGTCTCGCCGGAATGATCGATACCCTCTGGGCGTTGGGGCAGCGATTGAAATTCGAGGGATACGACACCTCGTTTGCCGCGATCAGACAGGCACATCAGTATGAAAATCTCGCGTCGGCGCGGCGTGCGATCATTGATATCGCCGAAGAACTCCGCGACAGGCGTCTGCCGAGCATTCTGCGCCCGCTGGTCTTCGGGTTCGTCGGCAATGACGGAATCTCGAGGGGTGCCCAGGAGATTTTCGATCTGTTGCCGCATCGAGAGATCACGCCGTCCGAACTGCTTGCCGGGAGCGTCTGCGGCGGGGGCAACGAGATTCTGAAAGTCGTTTTTTCCGAAGAACAGACGATTCGACTCGCACGAGGCGGGAAGTGGGCCGGCGGCGACCGGATGGGGCAGTCCAGCCGGACCCGGGCGAAAGATGAACCGAATCATGTGAATCTGACCGAGTTTTATCGTCACCCCAAGCACTTCGAAAGCGATTTCGGACGGTATCTGCGACATCTTTCCGTTCTGGTGAACAGCTTCCCCCGGCCGGCGGATGCGGCCCGTCTCGTGGCGAAAACGGATATCGAAGAACTGTGGAAAGGGCCCGGCAATCCCCGTCTGCGTGTCATCGGGGACCTGAGCGGAACGGTCGAAGGCGCCGTGGAAATCGCATCCGTTGCCACCCTTCCCGATGCTCCAGTCTACGTCTACGAACCGAATGCCGATGACATTGCCTACGGTGTCGACGGTCACGGCCCCGTCATCGTGTCCCTTGCCGATCCGGCCTGTGAACTGCCCGAAGAGGTGTCTGTCGGCATCAGTCATGCGCTGATGCCCCTGATTCAAAGTCTGGCGAATGTCGTAACCGAAGCGCCGATCGAAAAGAGCGGGCTGCCGATGCCGCTTCGCCGGGCTGCCATCCTGTGGCGCGGCAGGCTGACACCGGCCTGCGGACATCTGCGCAATGTTCTGAAACGGGCACCTTCCGAAGAAGAGGCTGAAGAAGAGACCTCACCTGCGTTTCGCGCCTTCAAGAACGCGCCGGGCGTCGGTGTATCCGGGAAAAACATCCTGATACTCGGCGGTGGCCCTCTGGCACGTCCTCTCGTTCGCTATCTGCTCGAAAAGACCCGCCACGAGGTGGTCTGTGCCGATCAGACCCTGGGAATGGCTGCCGGCCTGATCAAGGGCTACCCCCACGGCAAGGCCGTCGCCATCGAACTCGACAACCGGCATGAACTGGAGCGCCTCATCAGATGCGCAGATTTTGTCGTAAGCCTGGTACCCTACGGATACCACATTCCAATTGCGGAACTGTGCATCAGCCACCGGAAGCATATGGTCACGACGAGTTATATCGGTGAAACGATGCGAGAACTGGACGGGCGCGCACGTGATGCCGGAATCATGCTGCTGAACGAGATGGGCGTGATTCCCGGCATCGATCACATGATCGCCATGCGAAGCATCCATCGAGTCGTGGCGAACGGTGGGAAGGTGGCGGCGCTCAGAATGTACGGCGGCGCGCTTCCCGCACCCGAAGCCGGCATGAACCCTCTCGGTTACAGATACAGCTGGAGCATGCGGTGCGTGCTCGATGCCGGCCGGACCCACGCCAGATATCGCGATCGGGGGGAGATAATAGATGTTTCCGGACCCGACGTATTCAGACACCTGAGCCTGGTGGCTGTTCCCGGGTTGGGAAAATTCGAAGCCTATCCATGCAGGAACGTGATTGCCTATGAAGACGTTTACGGCCTCACGGACGTGAATACCTTGTTCCGCGGAACGCTTCGGAATCCTGGATGGTGCTCGTTCTGGGACAAGATGTTCAACCTCGGATGGTCCAGCGACATGCCTCGGGTTGGTCT
>JAGOCE010000409.1 GCA_017998915.1 Candidatus Ozemibacteraceae bacterium | reverse complement strand
AACTGAATATTCGATAGACTATTATAACAATCCCTCGTGGGCTCTCGACGTGAAATCCGGTGATGCTCCGCTTGCCAGCCGGGCGATGGCGGAAGGCTCCCTCTCGGGATGGAGCTTCATCGCGATGATACCTGCCGAAAAGGCCTCTCCGGCGGTGATGCTGAACTTTACCGGAGAAATCAGGGCGCCGGCGCTTCGGAAGAAAAGCGGAACGGCGCGAACCGTCCGGACGATCTCGGTATCCGACTCCTCCTCGACGTCCGCGAGCGGTGACGCACTGGCCATCTCTCGAACGGACTCTGCCGCCGTCGCGACACACAAGGGGTCGTATCAGGCATCCCAGCTTTCCTCGGCAACGTTCCCCCTGACAGGGGGCTGGGAAAAAACGATCATTCCCGATCGCTGAACCGGAGCTTATCGAATGCCGTCGAAACAGAATGCCTTCCCCTGCAGCCTCCGATGGTCGGCGACGGCATCTCTGCTTGCGCTTCTGCTTCTCGTCGGAATCTGGGGGTGCGGCGGGGGAGGCGGTGGATCTGGCGGCGGCACGATACCTGGCGGCATCATCATGGGGAGCCTCCAGGGCCTTTCGAATGCGGCGGCATGGACAGGCGAAGCCTGGCTCGAAGAGTATCCCTCCATCAGGTCGACCGTGGCCTCGACGGGGGCGTTCCTGCTGAGCGGCGTTCCGACAGATCAGGCCTGCCACGTCGTTGCCCGGATCACGTATCCTGGCGGAACCATGCTCGGCGTTCGCGCCTCGGGCGTGGAAAAATCGATCAACGCGGCATCCGCCGGATCGAGCACCCTGTGGGCACGATCCGGTCCGCTTCAGGCCGGCTATACGGAAATTTCGCATGTTCTGACGCTCGAGCCCGGCGTGAAGGCATTGACGGGATATCTTCTCGATGAGACGGGGAAACCTGTCACGGACGGAAGGGTTACCTTCTGGGGTATCACCCTGCCCACCGCGATCGATGGGAGTTTTCTCGTTCCTGAACTGCCCTCCTCCACCCTCGAACTTTCATTGTCGTTCGAAGCACCCGGCAGACAAGCGAACCTCCTTTCGGTTCCGATGCCGGATGTCGCATACCCGCCCGTCTTCCGTTTCACGATGCTCCCGGCGGCTTCGGAAAACCATCCCCCGCTCCTGGCGGTTGCATCGGCACCGTCAGCGGTCGTCCCCGGCCAGCGGGTGACGATCGGGATCTCGATCGATGATCCCGACGCTGCTGACACGGCTCTCACGCCATCATGGGAGGCTTCGGCCGGGACCCTGGAAGCCGGGGCCGACCGCTTGCGCCGGATATGGACGGCTCCCGCCGAAGGCGGCATGGCGACGGTCACGATCCGGGTTACGGATCATGCCGGCGTTTCCGGTGAAGCACAGATCGGCTGGGCGGTCGGAGGAATCACGGGCATTTTGCCGCGAATCGCGACGTTCACTCCGCAGAACGGCGTTCCGGGCTCCTGGGTGACGATCACGGGAACCGGTTTCGCGAGCTCGGCCGGCGGAAATCCTGAGGTCCGGTTCAACGGCCTTTCGGCGAGTCTCAAGGAGTGGAACGCGACCAGGATCGTCGCGATGGTTCCGGAAGAAGCCGAAACGGGTCCGCTTAGCGTCGTGACGAGCGACGGCGTTTCGACGGCGGCCACGTTCACGGTCATGGATTTCCAGATCGGGATGACACCCCTCTATGGGCCGCCGGAAACGATCATCACCCTCCAGGGATTCGGCTTCGACGCTGACGATCCGGGGAAGGTGCTGGTGAACGGCCGGGAGGCGACGATTCTTCTCTGGTCTGACAAGACGATCCAGGCGCGTGTTCCCCGCCTCGCCACCACGGGCCTCGTGAAGGCTGTCATCCGCGGTCGGGAACACACGGTCGATACGTTTACCATCTCGAAAGCGACGGCGCTGTCACCGGCCCGCGCGTTACGTGGGAGCTCCATCACGATGACCGGCGCCGGATTCGGCCCCGACCAGGGAACGAGCGAACTGCGGCTTGCCTCGGGAGTCGTGGTTGTCCCTGATTCCTGGAGCGATGGAGAGATCACGTTCACGATTCCCCTGCAGGCCGTGACAGGTCCAGTTTCCATCAAGATCTGGGGGCTCACGATCCAGACCCCGAACCTGTCGGTCGAGTATGCGAACAGGTATCAGGTGGCAGAGTCCTGGTCCGGCCTCCGGTACAGCGCTTTCCCGATGACGCCGGGAGTTGCCGTCGCTGCCGACGGGACGGTGTTTCTCGCTGATCGTGACAATTGTGTCATCTGGAAATTCTCGCCCGATGGCTCGACCGTCACCCGGCTTGGCTCGAAGGGCCAGGAGCCCGCTCAGTTGCTCGATCCGTGGGGGCTGGTCATCGATCGGGACGGGAACCTCTGGGTGTCGGACCGCGGCAATCACCGTCTCCAGAAGACCGACCGGGACGGCAACCTGCTGCTGACCGTCGGGACGGCGGGCGACGATCCTGGCAAGTTCAATGCTCCGTCGGGAATGGCGGTGGACGCCGCTGGCAACATCTGGGTCGCCGATGCCGACAACAACCGTCTCCAGCAGTTCTCTGCCGACGGCACCTTCATCCAGACGATCGGTTCCGTGGGGACCGGCGACGGAGAGTTCAATTATCCCAACGGCATCGCGATATCGGCCGCGGGCGACATATATGTCGCCGATACCGACAACAACAGGGTCCAGCGGCTGGATTCGAATGGAAACGCCATCGGCTGGTGGGGACTCGACAACCTGGGCAGTACCGGATGGCATGCCGCCGGCACGGGCCGCACCGGCGTGCGTGGAAGCGCCCTGTGGCAGTTCGCCAATCCGACGGCTCTCGCCTTCGAGGCTGGCGGGAAGCTGATCGTCGCGGACACGGCCAATAACCGGCTCCAGGTCCTGCCCGCCGGCGCGGGGGGCGCGACGCAGATCGCGACCGGGGGAGAACAGGCGGGCCAGCTCGATGGCCCGACCGGCATCGCCGTCCTCGGGGCGAGCGTCTGGGTAGCCGACTACGGGAACTCCCGCGCCCAGCGATTCGGCATCACCGGGGCATACGAGGCCGAACGAAAACCCGACCTCGCGGCCCTGCTCACGATGTGCGACCGCATCGCGCTCGATGAAGAACGTGGCTTGGTATATGTTTCCGACAGCGCCGAAGGCCTGATCAACGTCTTCACGACGTCAGGGACATTCGTCCGGCGAGTCGGCTCGAAGGGAACGGGCGAAGGCCAGATGCGTGAACCATCCGGGCTTCAGATCGCCGAGGATGGCTCGCTTTGGGTCGTCGATTCCGGGAACGGCCGACTCCACCAATTCGATGCCGACGGCCGGCTTCTTGGAACGATCGGCAGTTTCGGGACGGGGGACGGTCAGTTCCGCTCCCCAGCGGGTCTCGAACTCCTGCAGAATGGGGACCTGATGATCGCCGATGCCGGCAACCACCGCATTCAGATCGTCGGACCCGATGGAACGTGGAAAAAAAGTTTCGGCACGTTCGGCCACGGCAATGGAGAATTCGACACTCCGCGCGGTGTAGCAGAAGATATAAATGGATATATATATGTGGCGGACACCGCGAACGCGAGAGTCCAGAAACTGGCTTCGAGCGGAGCCTTCGTCGGCTGGTGGGGCGCCGACACCGCAGGCGGCGACGGCTGGCACGGAACGGATACGTCGATTTCCGCCCAGCCCGACCAGGGACCGTGCAGGTTCCTCGGGCCCTCCGACGTCACCGTCGATTCCGAGGGATCGATTTTCGTGATCGACGG
>JAGOCE010000408.1 GCA_017998915.1 Candidatus Ozemibacteraceae bacterium | reverse complement strand
AAAATCGAGTCGAACTGCCGGCGGGTCATCGAGACCGCGGAAGAAGCCCTCGCCGAAGACTCGGGCAAGCTCGACTCGTATCTGCAGCTCGGTCTCGCCTACGAGATGATCGACCGCCCCGACGAGGCGATGATGGCATACCAGCGGCTTCTCTCGATCAAGCCCGACTCGATCGAGGGGCTTCAGGCCTATGCCGACCTGCTCAAACGGCGCGGGAAGCTCCGGATGGCCATGCGCTGCTACCGTGAGATACTCAAGATTCGCCCGGATCACGCGGATGCGCGGCTGCACCTGGTTCGCGGCCATCTCGCGCTCGGCTTCGTCAACGAGGCGCTGCGGCATGCGGTTGTCGCACAGAAGCTCCTGCCGGACGACCCGCGCGTGCATTTTCTGCTCGGGAAGATCTACTTCGCCAAGGGGCTTGCACCGCGCGCCCTGCGCGAATTCTCGATCGTGGCCAACTCGTCGAAGTCCGATCCCGACATGATCAGCTGGGCGGAACTGATGCGACGCCGGCTGCAGAAGAAATCATGACCGGTCGACCATTCCGCCGAAAGCCCCTGCTTCTGCCGCGGACGGCTGCCGGTCTGCTGCTGCTGGCTCTCGCGGGCCACGGCGTGACGGCGCTCGAGCAGCCGCAGTTCGAGGACCCGGCCAAGCGGCAGGCCACCCTGCGCGAAATCCTGACGGGCCAGCAGGCACGGCCGCGCGCCGACACGTATTACCTGATGGCCCTCCAGGCGGCCCGAAAAGGGGAAGACCAAGAAGCCCTGCGGGCGGTTGAAACCGGTCTCACGATCGAACCGCAGAGCATCAAGCTTCGGAACCTGCGCGCGGCCCTCTGGGCTCGCACCGGCCGCCGCGGCGAGGCGATCGCCGAGTTCAGACGCATTCTCGCCGCCGTGCCGGATGACACGTATGCGAAGGAGTCCCTCCGGGCGCTTCTTCCACGCCCGGTCGCGCCCCTCATCACGAGTCGCATCAAAGCCCCGGCCCGCCAGGCCCCGCCGGTTTCCCCCGTGTCGGGCCCGTCGGACGCGAAGGCCGGCGGAAGCGGCCGAGAAGCCTCGGCGGAGTCCCAGACAAAGATCCTCGGTTCCGAATACTTCGAACAGGCGAAGCAGAAACAGCGCTGCGAGCAAGTAATGTCCTCGATCAAGCATGCCCAGGACATCTACGCCCAGGACCACAAAGAAGCCAAAGGGAAATACGATCCCAAGGCGCTCATCGACGCGAAGCTGCTGGCGGCTGTTCCGTCCTGCCCTGATGGCGGAATCTTCGAGTGGGCCGGCGACGGCCCGACGTGCAGCAAGCACGGCTCGTTCGCGACGGTTCAAGCCGAGGTGAAGACGGTGTTCGCCGATTTCAACCGCGCCATGCAGGCCAAGCTCGGAAGGAACTATCCCGAGGCCCTCAAGGGGTTCGAGCAGGTCGTCATCGCCTACCCGCGGTGGGCCGAAGCGCACTTTCAGCTCGGCGACACGTTGTTCAGGACCGGCGAGGATAGGCAGGCCATCGAGCGCCTGAGAACAAGCCTCCAACTCACCCCCGGCAATCCCGACGCCTCGCTTCTGCTGGCGAATCTGTATTTCAAGATCGGCCACAAGGAAGCGGCGCTCAAGCTCCTGGACGGGGTCTCGAAGAAACTTCCCGGGACGGTGTATGGGCTCGCGGCAAGAAGCATAGCTGGATCTATACGAGCTGGCCGCAACTATTATCAGATTTTTCCTCCCGATTGAGCGCGATGCGACACGCACCATGGAATGAAACACCAGTGAACGCATGATCAGACCGGTAAAACGCCTTGGAGTTCTCTGTCATCCGACACGCGAGTCGGCTCCGCCGCTCCTTCGCTCCATTCTGGCATGGGCGGAAAGGCACCAGATCGAGGTGAGACTTGACGAGACGATGGCGAAGCGTATCAGAAGGCCACGTCTCGGGGTTCCTCGAGCGGAAATGGGCGGACTCGTCGACATGGTGGTCGTGCTGGGCGGCGACGGATCGATTCTCGAGTCGGTGCGCACGTTCGCGCCGGATGGCCTGCCGGTCGCCGGAATCAACCTCGGTCACCTGGGGTTTCTGACGCTCGGCGAGGCGAAGCAAGCCGAGACGATCCTGGAGCGGCTCAGACTGGGAAAATACCGGATCGAGAATCGCATGATGCTGAAAGCCGTCGTTTTCAGGGACGGGCGCGAGGCCTTCCGCGGCATAGCCTTGAACGACGCCGTCATCGTGAAAGGGCCTATCCTGCGCGTCATCGATATCGACGTAGCCATCTCGGGCACCCATATCACCTCCTTCAGGGGCGACGGCGTGTTGTTCTCGACGCCAACCGGCTCGACCGCCTACGCGCTCTCAGCCGGAGGGCCGATCGTGCCGCCGTGGGTGAACGCCCTTCTCATCTGCCCGCTTCATTCGCATACCCTGAACACCAGACCAGTCATCACCTCCGACCAGGAAGTCCTGTCGGCGAAAGTCTCTGCGACGCACTCGACCATCGACCTCGTTCTCGACGGTCAGGAAGGTTTCGGGTTGCAGACAGGCGACGAAGTCCAGGTGACGCGTGCCATCGAAACCGCCCGGATCGTCGCGTTCGACACCCGCAACTTTTTCCAGGTGCTTCGCAAAAAAATGCAGTGGGGCCATTGAAATCAACCACGCCGCGCGATCATATATATGAAAGGATATATCTTTATGAAAATACTTTGGACCATCGACAAGATCAAATGCGAGGGCTGTGTTGAATCGGTCGCGAAAGCGCTTTTGCTCGTTGACGACATTGGCGGTGTCGAAGTCGACCTGGCCGGAAAGGCTGTCACCTTCGAGGCTGCCGACCAGGCTGCCGCCGACGCGGCGAAGCGGGCTCTGACGCTGGCGGGATATCCACCGAAGGGATGAACGTGAATGGCTTGAAGCGCACTCACGGCAGTGCGTGCCTGCGATGGATTTTCGGGGTTGTCGCCCATGTGTTGGTTGCGATTGTTCCGGGATATGCCGGCCCTTTTGGGTTTGAGGTTTCGCAACCCGTGGCGGAGGCGAGCACGGGCACGTTGATCGGCACCGTCACGGCAACCGTGGCCGAAGGGCACATGCTGTATCGCGGACAATTGTCGGTCTCCTCGACCGGCGGCGGTGTGGAACTGCATTTACCTGCGGGACACAGGAAGAAGGACCCGTTCGGGCCGGGCGAGATCGAGATTTTCGATGCCGGTTCCTGGCCGTTCGGCGTTCGGCTCGGCCGCATCACGGCTTCCGCGGAAGCGAGCATCGAGCTCGGCTACCAGGGATGTTCGACGCTGACTTGCTTCATGCCCGAGACCTGGACCTTCACCTGGCCCGTTCCGGACGAACTCCACAACGCCTCGGCATCGAAAGCTCCAACGCCCGTTGGAACTCCGGCCACGAACACGCCGCCCGCCGGCACGGAACCCGCACAGGCACTCGGCACTGTTTCGACTCCCGGCGGCTCGATGGATTTCGGCCTGACGATCCGCGAGCGTGGGTTGCCGTTCGCCATGCTGATGGCCTTTTTCGGCGGCCTGCTCGTAAGCCTGACGCCGTGCGTGTATCCGATGATCCCGATCACGCTCTCGATCATCGGCAGCAGGGATGAAAACCGCACGATCGGCCGCGGTTTTCTATTGTCCGTATTCTATGTAGCCGGTCTTTCGCTGACCTACGCGTTGCTGGGGCTTGCCGTTGCGAGTTTCGGCGCCCATTTGCGCGGATTCATCCAGGGGGCCTGGTTCCAGGGGGCAATGGCGGTCATCTTCGCCC
>JAGOCE010000407.1 GCA_017998915.1 Candidatus Ozemibacteraceae bacterium | reverse complement strand
GTATAGACAATGCCCGTCACCCGTTTCGTCGATTCGAAGACCTTCGTCTCCTGAGAATCCTTGACCGGGCTTCCGATTGCCTGTAGGTTCCCATCGGAACGCGCGACGACGACCAGATGTTTGAGAGCGAGTTCATGCCCTTCCCGGTTGAAAACGTAGGACTCGCCTTCCATGCCCAGTCGAACGGACAGCTTGTCACCGGCTTTGTCCCGGTCGAAGATGCTGATCGGGAGGTGTGACACGAGCGACAGGTGGTTGTTGATGTCGACCACGACGTTGATCGGATTGAACTCGCCGCGGACCTGGATATCCTTGACCAGAAACTCGGAGGCCGGCCTGTTGCGTCCGGACGGGTGGAATCCGTAGGTCTTCAGAAGGCTTCGGATGCCTTTTTGAAGTGGGTCGGGATAGACGTAGCCGGGATCGATACGGCTGGCGACTTCTCCGGAGACGGCCCGCAGATACTCGGGGCGGGACGGACCGACGCGTACATCGTCCGCCTCGACGAGACCTATCCGCAGCGGGCCAGGCGGCAGGGCGAACAGGAGGGAGAGAGGGGGCATCATTCCTTCCATCGCGTGTCCGGCCTTATTGAAGGCAGTCCAGGATGCGGCGACAGATCGTGTTCACGTCGCGCGCACCCATGACGAGAACCATGTCGCCATCCCGGGCCTCTTTTACAATATCGCTCACGATTTTGTCACGGCTCCCATGGTAGTAGGCGTTGGAAAACCGCTGCCGGACCTCGTCGATGATGTCCTTCGACGAGATGTCCTTCTCCACGGTGCCGCCACCGTAGAAGATGTCATCGAGATACAGATACTCGTCGTGGGTGAGATCCGTGAAGACGCGCACGAGGTCGTCGCGGGTGAACCTGGTCGGGCCGTACCCGTGGGGTTGGTAGACGATGAACCGCCGGCGCGACGCCTGGCGGGCCGTCCGGATCGCCGCGGCGATCTCGGCGGGGTTGTGGGCGAAGTCGTCGATGATCGTGACGCCGCGCGCCGTGCCGACGTGCTCGAACCGTCGCTTCATGCCGGGAAACGCCCTCATTGCCTCAGCCGTCTTCGCGTCGGAAATGCCGGCGAACCGCGCGACGGCGATCACGGCGAGAGCGTTCAGGACGTTGTGTTGGCCCGGAAGCCTGATCTCGAAATGCGTTCCGTCGACCGTGAACGTCACCTTCCCGGCCCCGACGGTGATGTGGTCCGCCCGAAGGTCGTTGCTCGCTCCCAGTCCGTATTTGATCACGCGACCGGCGGCCCTGCCGGCGAGTTCCGGCAGGTGCGGGTCGTCGCCGCAGATGATGCAGGCACCGGCCGGATCGGTGTTCGCCAGAAACTGGCCGAACAGGTCCTTGAGTTCATCGAGTGACTTGTGGTCGCGTGAAATATTTGTAATTAGTGATATATAAGGTGTGTATTTTACGATCGAGCCGTCCGACTCGTCTGCCTCGATGACGAAGTGGGGGCCGGCGCCGCGGAAGGCGTTGGTTTCGAGGCCTGACATGATGCCGCCGACGGCGCAGGAAGGGTCAAGGCCGGCGTGCTTCAGTATCCAGGCGATCAGACCGGTGGTCGTGGTCTTTCCGGCCGTTCCGCCGACGGCGATGCCGCGGGTCGAGTTGACCATCTCGGCGAGCAGGTCGGAACGCATGATCTCTCGGACGCCAAGGTCCCGCGCGGTGACAATGTCGGGCACCTTGTCCTCGACGGCGGTCGATTTGACGATGACGACGTCTTCGGCCCTCAGGCCCGTTTCCTCGAGAAAGCGGCGGGGGCCGTTTCCATCCTGCGGGTAGATCGTGACGCCCAGTTCCCTGAGCCGGCGGCAGTAGTCCCCGTCGAGAGCGCGATCAGAGCCGGCAACCCTGTTCCCAGCCGTGTGAAGGATCTTGGCCAGGCCGCTCATGCCCATGCCGCCGATGCCGACGAAGAATGCGTTCATAGCTGTGTCTGCCTCCGGAAAAGGTGTCTGCGGAAGACCGACGCGATGTCAGACTCCCATATCCTAGTATCGGCCGATCCGCCCCCGGGCCTGAGTGACAGCCCCGAAACTCCGCCCTGGTGGAGGTCTTCGTGGCAATCGCGAACGGATATTCCTCGCAGCTTCCTCTCTCGGAAAGGAAGGACGTCGAATGATGACGACGTTCCAACCGTTGATGATATACTTGGAAATGCAACTCCTGAAACGAACGACCGGAGGTTTTCCGATGAAACGACTGCTTGCCTCGGCCATGGCGGTCTTTCTTCTGTGTTGCGGGCCTGCGGCAGGGGAGAATCCTCCCCGTTCGTCCAGAGATCTCGATCCGTGCCGGAAGTTCGACAGCCTGTATCGGGAAGAATCGAGGGCGGCACCGTCTCCTTTTGAAACCGAGTTCACGGTTGGAGCCGTCGGAAAATACATATTCGTCCTCGGCCAATACAACGAGTATTCCAGGGAATGGGGCAATGTCCAGTCGCACAGCATGGCCAACATGGCCTCGTTTTCGGACAAGAAATTCTGCTCCGTGGTCCACGCGTTCAGTTCGGCAAGGAAGATAGACATTCTCCTGAAGGATCCGAACTGGCTTTCGAAGGTCTTTACCTTCAGTGCGTCGCTCATCAACCACAATCACAGGAACACCTATGGGAAAATCGGGGCCCTCCTCTCCGTTCCTCCCGATAACATTCTTGCAACGAAGGGTTCCGACATGGGGACTCCCTTCGCGCGGGTGTATACGAAGGAACAGGAATCAGCGATAGCGGATGATGCTTTTTTCAAGTATTACATTGGCACCAACCGGCCGGTTTCTCCTCTTGAATTGCTGCGTATGACGCATGCCGAGACATACAACGAGATGATGGTTGCGGGAACCACGACGAACTCGGGTTCCGTAAAGATCATCGGTCTCTTTTTCAAAACCAAATCGGGGAAGAGAGTGGTTTCAGCGGAGATCGAAGAGAAACTCGAACGCCTGGCCCGGGAACTTGGCGTTCCTGTCGTGGATATCGAAGCATCGCCCCAGAAGGAATTCTGAAAGGTGGCCCGGGGTGACCGGAATGCCAATACGGGCGGGCAGCCTGCCCGCAATACTGTGTTCCCTGCTGATGATGGGCGTTCAGGCTGACCGAATCGGGAAACCGCTTGCTCGAGAGGGTTCGGATGAAATCCAGGCGAGAGGGCGACCAGATGGGCTGATTCTCCCAAGACCCGGAACGGATCTGCATGAGCAGGAGGACATGGCGTGAACGAAAAGCGACCAGTTCCGGGAAGAACGCGATTGCTGCTCGCCTTTTTCGCGATGCTGCCGGTTTTCGTCATGCTTGGCTGGTTCTCCTCGCATCGTGGCGATGTGCGCGGACGAGAGCTCGAGGACGCCAGGCAGATTCTGGGCATGGCGGCCGACCGGGTGGACGCATCGATTACGCCGGCGGCCCCTCTCGAATCGATCCTTTCCGAGGAGATGAGCAATAGCTATGGCTATGATATCGAAGAGGTCGAGGGTGTCGTCCGGAGTGCGCTCGAACAGGTGATTCCGGGGGCTCAGGATCCCCGGATCGTTCGGATCAACCTGTTTTCGGAGTCGGGACAGCCCATCTGCTGGCCTCCGGATGAACGTCCCGACGATGGCGACTTCGTCTGGAAGGGCCTGGACGAAATGCTGCGGGCCGACAGAGTCGAAACATCGATGGGCAAGGCCGATCCGGCCATTCTCGCCAGCGCATCAGCCGCTTTGTGCCGCTGGTTCGGGAACCGTGCGTCGATGAGCGAGCTCGAAGCGGCGGCACTGTTCGGACT
>JAGOCE010000406.1 GCA_017998915.1 Candidatus Ozemibacteraceae bacterium | reverse complement strand
GCAGCCGTTCCCGGAATCAAAGTGACGAGCACGAGCGGCTGGCATGAATCTGCAAGCCTCAAGGCCAAACGCTTTTCCGGGCTTGGCCTCGATTTTTATGACTGGCACTCCTACAAGGACAATGCGGAGATTCCCGCCGCTTCCGAACTCGGGCTCGACAAACCGGTCATTCTTGGGGAATGCGGCCCTAAGACCAACAAACCCGATGCCGATTACTCCCTCCAGGGAAAGAACTGGCGCGCGTATTTCGAGCAAGCACGCCGCGGATATGCCGGCGTCCTTACCTGGTCCTACGGCAACCCGGGAAGCGAAGAAAACATGGTCATGGTCAACAAGGATCACTCCTGGCGCGCCGGCGCCAGGGCCATCTACGAGTACAGCCGCGGCAGGCTCTTCCCCGACGCAGGACCGATCCTTCTCACGGACGAAGAAAAAGCCGACCTTCCCGAAATCAACGAAGCCGTGAACGTGCTCTTTTCCATGGCCAATGACCCTCTTCTCGCGGATGCGGAAAGACTAACCGGCAAGCTGTTCATCTCGATGGTCGGCCAGAGCGGATACTATTATCCCTATCTGAATCCCAACTTTGCGAAACTCCGCCTTCAGGCCGTCTGTAAAACGCTCACCGACCTCGGGGAATTCGAGGTTCGACAGGCGTCTTCCGATCCCAACGCATCGGCGCGTGCCGACCGGTTGCGTGAAATCGGAAAGGCTCTCCTGGAAAAGGTCTCCTCGCCACGGCTGAAGGCGCTTGCTCCCGTCGCACGGCTGATCACTTTCTCGTCCGGCTCAGGTGCCGCCACGAACTCTGCTGACAAGCGTTTTTCCCCTTTTGGAGAAAGCATCGTCAATATCCATTCAGAGAACTGATCGAGAAGCAGCAGGACGACGAACGATTCGGAGATGCAACGGACATGTCAGAGAGCTCTTTTCATCAACGGCTCCAAGTCTGAACATGAGCATGTAGCCTTACATATATATCTCTTTTTACTTATCAATTCATTCCTGATTCGTCAGCGCATCTTTTCGGGAAGAGCGACTTCCATCCCCGGCTGGTGGTCCTCCGCATCGCGATCGATCCAGCGGATGGTGGCGGGCATTCCATCGATGGTCACCTGGACGTCGGACAGGCAGTCACAACCATCGACAGCACACAATTCACCGAGCAGGCGCCGGGTCTTCCTGCCGTCGAAACGGATGCAGTCCCGGTTGGAGGTCGAAAAGCACACGTCGGCGCTCGTGTGATGAAACGTGTTCAGGAATCGGATATTCATCCGGAAGATGGTAGCACAATCGGTTCTTCCCCCCTTACGAGGTCACGGTGGAAAAATCCCTGCCACATCGTCGGGAATCTGGTAGATTGCTTGTATCCTGATCCGGGAGAGCAGCCATGATCGATTTGCTGAAAGTATTCGCAGGAAGGTCGAACCGGCAGTTCGCGGAGGAAGTGACCGAGCATCTGGGGCTTCGCCTGGGAAAGCTGGATATTTCCACGTTTTCCAATGACAACATTTCCGTCCAGATCCTGGAGAATGTGCGGGAACGGGATATCTTCGTCATCCAGTCGTTCACCGAGCCGGTGAGCGACCATATCATGGAACTGTTCATCATTCTCGACGCCCTGCGCAGCGCGTCGGCCAAGCGCATCACGGCGGTCATTCCCTATTTTTCCTACGCCCGGTCCGACAAGAAGGACGCGCCCAGGATATCGATCACCGCCCGGCTCATCGCCGATCTCCTTCAGACCGCCGGCGCCGACCGGGTGTTGACCATGGACCTGCATTCCGACCAGGTGCACGGATTCTTTTCGATTCCCGTCGATCATCTGAGTGCGATTCCCACGCTGGCCGACCATGCCCGCCAGACCATCGACCTGAGCAACGCCGTGGCTGTCGCGACCGATGCGGGCGGGGGCAAGCGAGCCGGGAAATTCGCCGAACGGCTTGGCATCCCAATGGCCATCATCGACAAGCGCCGGATCAGCGACGAAAAGGTCAAACACGGCCTGGTTATCGGCGAGGTAAGCGGCAAAGACGCAATCATCTTCGATGACGAGATCGCCGCGGCCAGCACCATCGTTTCCACTGTGGACACCCTCCGAAAGGCAGGAGCCAGGAAACTGTATGCCGGCGCCACCCACCCCGTACTCTGCGGCCCCGCCATGGAGCGACTGAAATCGCTGGACCTCGCCGCCATCATGGTGGCCAACACCGTGGAAGTCCCAGAATCCAAGCGGATCGGGAATCTTCAGGTGCTCTCGGTTGCCAAACTGTTCGCCAAAGCCATCGACCGCATTCACACCGGTGAAAGCATTGGTGCCCTGTTCTCGTGACACCGTCGATCGGCTGTCGCATGCAGCCGACATCACCTAAGCACGTCTTCAGCCAGGAGAACACCATGTATCGTTTTTTTCCACGTTGTCTTGCTGTTGTCCTGATAGGCCTGTTCATGCTTCCCTGCCATGCCGTTTCGGCATTGCCGACGCTCTTGAATTCCATCCCCAGCACGGACCTGATTCCGGCAGACAACCTGATGTTGCAGATGAGCTATTACGGCTTCAATTTCACCGATGATGCCACCCGGGCTCTGATCAGAACACCGGGATCGATGATCTATTCGATCGGGTATGGCATGAGAAAAGTGGAATTCGGAGCCGATGTGGTCAGTCGACAGTCGTTCTCTGACACAACATCCGGGCTATATGCAGGGCCGACGTCGTTCAACTTCAAATACCGGATCTGCACTCAGGGAACGGGCAACGACACGTTCTCTCTCGTCGCGGGCGCATTCAATATCGGCACGCATGATTATGGAGACGCCTTCGGGTATTACCGGCCCTCTCCCTATCTGATGCTCTCTCACGCCTTCAAGGAGTTCCGCCTCCACCTCGGGTATCAGTGGAACCTTTTCGGTTTTCACTGGGTCGATGCCGATCGGAAGGGGAACGACGACGTGCTTGCCGGCTTCGATGCCGTCATCATCAAGCACAGGAAACGTCCGGTCTCGCTGCTGATCGATTACGCCGGTGGCCCTTTGAATATGGTTGCCTATGGTATATTCCAGACCCTCAACCCGGAATGGAGTTGGGGCATTTCCTACTATGTGCCGGTCAACGATCATCTGCCTGTCTCAAACGCGGAACTCCCGAGGCAGTTCTGGGTTGGTATCACACGATACTTCCCGTTGTAAGCCGTCATGAACCACATGAAAGCCATCCGCAGACTTTCGCAGGCCGCAGCGCTTCTGGGATTCATCGCCTTGTTCCTGGCGGCGCGGTTTCCGTTCAGGCCCTGGGCGCCGGTCGATCTGGGACTGAGATTCAGCCCATTCGGGGCCGTTCTCGATTCGCTCGCCGGCCTGAAACCCGCCCTGCACTACGGGCCGGGGATCGTCATTCTGCTTCTGACACCGTTTTTCGGTCGTTTTTTCTGCGGCTGGCTGTGCCCGCTGGGCGCAATGCTCGACGGATGGCGCCGGCTGTTCGGACCCAAAGCCGGTGAATCGGCGTCTTCCGTCCCCGGCCTTTTGCGCTGGCCCAAATACGCGCTGCTGGCCTTTCTCTCCGTTGCAACCGTCGCGGGAGGTCCCTTCTGGGGCTGGTTCGATCCTCTCGCCCTGTTCAACCGGCTCGTGACAGGCGTCGGGTATCCGCTCATAACATATATAATGAGCAGTATTTCTTCCATCCTCACCTGGATCCCCGGCTTCATCGGTTTCAAGCGCTCGATCGCGAAGTGGCTGATGCCCGAAGCTCAGTTCGTCCCGTGGCAGTTCTGGTCGCT
>JAGOCE010000405.1 GCA_017998915.1 Candidatus Ozemibacteraceae bacterium | reverse complement strand
GTATAAGGTCGGGCTGAACGAGATGTTCTGGTATTGGTCTCCGATCGACGTCCCGGGTCACCCGGCCGCGCTTCTGAACGTCTTCCAGGCGAAAAACCTCGCGCGGGCCAGATTCCTTCAACGTGTGGTGCGAAAACCCGACCCGAGTCTCGGAATTCTCGGCGCCTACGACGAGAACCGGCGACAGTGGTTGAATCCGGCCATCCTGAACCTTGCCGACGTCGATACAGCGATGCGGGCGGCGATTCTCGAGGGAAAACCGCGCATGCAGACGATTGCCGGGAAAAACGGTCGGTATCACGCCCTTGCCTTTCCCGGTACCGTTCTTTCGCCGTTCAGCATGATCGTTTTAACCGATGAACGGCTCATCGGCGATCGGATCCGGGCCATGCACCTCTCTCTTGCTCTTGGCATGCTCGCCATATTCGCCGTGGCGGTTGCGATCGCGCGGCTGCTGACGCAGGCGTTTCTCGTGCCGGTTCTCGAACTGGACAGGGGAATGCTGAGGCTCCAGCAGCATCGCGCGGATGCCGCGGTATCGATCGATGCCGGCGACGAGTTTGGCGAGCTTGGGGGCGCGTTCAACCGGATGGTCGAAGACCTCAAGGAGATGAATCTCGCAAAGACCATCCAGGAGTCGCTGTTCCCGCAGAAGATGCCGGATATGACCGGTTACGATGCGGCCATTTTCAATCTCGCAGCCACCGACCTCGGGGGCGATTACTGCGACTACGTCCGGATCGGCCCCGACAGGTTCCTGTTCCTGATCGGCGACGTCAGCGGCCACGGCACCCCGGCGGCGTTGTGCATGGCGATGGCCAAGGCAGCCGTATTCAAAGCCAGCCGCGAAGGCCTCGCATTTTCGGAGATTCCGAAGACCATCTCCTCGCTGCTGCTGCGGATTCTGCGGCGCAAGAAGATGATGACCATGCTATTCGTGCTTCTCGACACCGTCACCGGCTCCCTCGAAATGATCAACGCCGGCCACAACTGGCCCGTCATCGTGCGTCGCGACGGCCGTCTCGAGGAGTTCAAGATCGTCGGCTTGCCGCTCGGCGTGCGCGAATCCTCCAAGAAAGATCAGGTGCAGACAGCCGCCCTCGAAGCGGGGGACTTCCTGTTCACCTACACCGACGGGCTTCCCGAGTGCCAGGACCCGAAAGGCGACCAGTTCGGCCACGAAGCCATGTATCTGGAGTTGTCGAAACTCGCGGGGCTCGGACCGAGCAAGGTGATCACGCGCATGGAAAGCGTGTTTCGGCAGTATCTGGCCGGCGGGGCCCAGCAGGATGATCTGACCATGCTCGTGGTCAGGCGCGACGACGCCGAGACGGGAAGGGAGGGGGCATGACAACCGATATCGCGTCTTCCGCCCCGTGTCCGCGAGGTTCCCTGATGAGCCGGGTCGCCGGAATCCTGCTTCTGCTTGTCATCCCGATCGCGGCGGCGTGGGTGTTCGGCGGCGCCGTCATCGCGCAGAGGCTGGCCGACCAGAAAGCCGCGGCAGTCGGCCTTCCCGGCGCGCTACCGGGATCGGAAGACGCGGCCGGCCGCCTGGATCCGCGCCAGGCGAAAGCGGTACTGAACGCGTTCGTTCTTTTTCTCGGTCTTCTTCTCGTCATGGTTGCCAAGGAGACCGAGTTCGGAAGCCGGTTCCGCAAGGTTCCCGTCCGATACAAGCTTGTCGGTCTGCTCTTGTATGCCGTTTTCCTGCCGATCTCGGGGCTCGTGTTCTTCGGCTGGAAATATGTCGCGGAGTTTAGGGAACTCCTGGTCCAGGAGGCATACATCGCCTGCCAGGCGAGCATCAACGACGTCGAAAACGGGTTCGAAAAAGAAAAAGCCAGGCTGCTCCGCCGGTTCAGGTCCTACAGAAACATGCCCGAGCTTCATGCGAATGCCGGAGCGCTGTATACAAAATTCCGCGGTCTTGAGCGGAACAAGCAGATGACCTGGATCGAAGTGCGCGACATGAACGCAAACGTCCTGCTGACAACCCAGTCTGACAATTCGAAAAAACTTTCCATCATCTGCAAGGCGATCGCGCGGCTCGGCATCACCAGGTTCCTCGGCCATCGGCTCGCGATGATGCCGCCCCAGAGACTCAACGCGTCCGAGGTGCTGATCCAGGAGTTTTTCGAAAGCCCGCTCGGCGGCTGGGGCAGGGTGTTCGAAAGCCCCAACGAGCTGCACCGGGCCAGTTTCGCTGGGCAGGACATCCTGTATTACTGGGACGTCTTCCATGAAACGGACATCAAACCAGCCTACCTGGTCGTGGATCTGCACATGCATTATGCGGTGCGATCATACCTGCTCGAATCTCTCAACAAGCGCGTCTCGAGCGGCCACGGCGCACTTCGCATGCTGGCCTGGTCGATTCCCTTGTCGACGTTCCTGCAGGAGAAACCGCCGGAAGACGCGACGATCAAGCGGTTCGTCGACAGGGTCGCGAGCGCGAACGCTCCGCTGAATGACGTCATCCGCTGGCAGGACGCCGAGTGGCTGGTCGTCGGCACCCCCGGGAAGAAGCTCCCGGAGAGCGTCCTGCTGAGCCTGTACCCGGTCGGCGAAATCGACCGTCAGATCGCGGCCATCAGGTCGGACCTGTTCTGGGGCGTTCTCTTCGCGGTGGTCATCGCCGTTCTGATCGGCATGCTGTTCTCGCACACGCTCATCAGGCCGGTCGCCAGCCTGATGGGCGGCGTCCAAGCCCTGCGCCGGCGCGACACCACCCACCGGCTCGAAATCCTGCAGAACGATGAACTCGGGAAACTGTCGGCGCGATTCAACGCAACCAGCGAAACACTGGCCGACGTGATTTACGCCAAGGATATCCAGGCGCTGATGATTCCCGAGAAAGCTCCGGACATCAAGGGGTATGCCACCGATTTGATCAACATTCCCGCTGCCGATCTCGGGGGGGATTTCTGCGACATTCTTCCGGTCGGGCCGGACAGGTGGCTGATGGTGATCGGCGACGTCACCGGCCACGGCGTCAGCTCGGCGCTCGTGACGGCGATGACGAAGACGATCGTCACCGAATACGCGCGGAAAGAGCATCCGGAGCTGTGCGACATGTTCGCGTGCCTGAACGACATGCTCTATAGCCAGTTCCAGCGCAGGAAGTGCATGACGTTCTTCGCGGCGATGCTCGATACGCGAGATGGAACGATCGAGTGCGCCGGCGCGGCGCATCCTCTTCCGCTTCTTTTCCGCGGCGGACGTTTCGATGCATTTCCGAAAATTGGCTGCCCACCTCTCGGTTTCAGCCAGGGACGAAAGGAGTTTTCCCGCGCGACGATCAGGCTTGAACCCGGCGATTGTCTGGTTCTGTTCACGGATATCCTGATCGAGTTGCATGACAAGACGGGAAAGCCGCTCGGAACGAAAGGCTTCGCGGCCATCTGCGAGAAGTATGTCGCACTCGAGCCGGCAGCCATGCGCGCCAGGATTCTCGAGGAAGTGACAGCCATCGGGGGAAGCGAGCTGGACGACGACCTGACCATGATCGTCCTGAAACGGGGAACCGACGTCGCGACGGTTCAAGGGGAGACGGAGAGATAGGCGCTGACGGCGGCGCGGTTTTCTGGAAGGCTCTGGAGGTAGACGAAGCGTCGGAAGCCCTGTGTTTCTTTCTTGTTGGGGGGTGTTCCGACCTCGAGGCCCGTCAGCATGACGACTGCGTTGCGGGGAGGGACGGTCAGACGTTTGAACTCGAGCAAGATCGTCCGGTCGGGGAAGAGGATATGCTCGCGGCCGCCGGCGATTCTCGAGACGCCCAGAGGGCTTTCG
>JAGOCE010000404.1 GCA_017998915.1 Candidatus Ozemibacteraceae bacterium | reverse complement strand
CCCCCGGAGCTCCGCTACAACGTCGTCATCCAGCGCGAGTTCCTCGACGCGTTCATCGGGTGCATCCTGCCGATCTTCGTCGTCATCATCCTGATGTTCGCGGTGCTGTTCATCCATACCAAGGACGAAGGCATCGCGGGGCGCGTCGGGTTCAACTCCAGCGTGACGGTCCAGGTCGCCGCCGCCCTGTTTTTCGTCGTGCTGTTCGCCCAGATCGACCTCCGCGGCCGGCTGGAAATAGAGAAGATCATGTATATGGACTTCTATTATTTCCTGACCTACCTGGTGTTCCTGATCGTTTCGATCGATTCGATCGCGTATGGATGGACGAACCGCGTCGAATGGCTCCAGATGCGGGAAAATCTCCTTCCCAAGCTGTTCTACTGGCCGACCGTCATGTTCACGCTCTTCGCGGTGACGGCCTGGTTTTTCTATCCATGATCTTCTATATCCCGGGAGGCTTCGAAAGGAAATGAGGCGCGATGTCGGGTAACGCACGAACCATATCGACGGCGGTCATCCTGATCCTGTTGGCGATCGGGGCTTCGATGGCCATCAGCATCTCCATCATCCGGGCGGAGTCGCGGCGGCAGCTCGAACGCAGCGCCGAGGGCGAGCGCGAGCGCATCTCGTCGGAGCTGAAAAACCAGGTTGACCTGGTCTGCTCGATGGTCCAGCAGGGCTACTCCCAGGCCACGCAGTTTTCGTATCAGCAGCAGGTCTACGGCCGGGTTCTCCAGGGGGTGCTGGCCGTCATCATGGACGACATCAACCGAAAGATCGAACAGGTTTCGAGCGGCACCATGACCCTACAGGAAGCTCAACGCCGCGTCATTTCCACGATCCGGCAGCTCCGTTTCGGAAGCGAGGATGATTACGTCTGGATCCAGACCGAGGACCAACCGTTCCCGAAGATGATCCTGCACCCATTGCGGCCGGATCTCGACGGCTCCGTGCTCGACAGTCCCGCCTTCGACTGTGCCCGGAACCGGGCCGACAACCTGTTCGTGGCCGCGGCGGAAGTCGCGAGCAGCGGCGGAGGCTTCCTCGATTACCTCTGGGAACGCCATCTTCCGAGCGGTGTCCGGCTTCCCAACCTGCCGAAAATTTCCTACGTCCAGCGCGTTCCCCAGTGGAAATGGGTGCTGGGAAGCGGCGTGTTCGTCGACGAGGCGGTCCGCGACGCGATCGCCCGGCTGAAAACCCAGGTCGGGGCCTTGCGATATGACAACGGAAACGGATTTTTCTTCGTTCACGACCTTCGCGGCAGCGTCCTGGTTCACCCGTCCTCAGATCTCGTGGGAAGGAAATCCTCCGACAATCCGCGCGCGACCTTCCTTCCCGGCGGCCTCGGCATCGCCGGCTCTGCGGCTGGTGCGGGGTATTTCGAGTTCGATCTTCCGGGGAAGAAGAACGGCGCGGAAACGCACCTCGGGTATGCGCGCCTTTTCGAGCCTCTCGGGTGGGTCATCGGGACGAGCTGTAACATCGAAAACCTGCAGAAGAACCTCCAGTGGCAGGACGACGAAAGCCGCAAGGCCATCGGCAAACTGTTTTTCTGGAACATCCTGACGTTGCTGTTTCTCGTGACGATCACCATCCGGATGATGCGCATCACTGCCGCCTCAGACATCGAAGCCTCCGGGATGAGCGAACCACCAGCCGCCCCAACGGCGGAAAAATCCGCCGAAGCCTCGTCTGAACCGGCCGAAGAAAAAGTCGGCAACGCCATAGAGCCTTCTGCCCAGGCCGTTCTCGAAGCTCTCCGGCTTGCCAGGGAAATCAGCCAGGACCGCTCAACCGATCAACTCCGCGTCCTCAACGAGATCCGCACGGCCATCGAAAAGCTCGCTGACCGGCGCGATCCGGAAGGGAAAGAGCAGCCTCACCATGGCAAGAAATCCTGACACGAACGCCCCGAAAAGCCTGCAGGCGCTCTTCCCCACCCTGCTTTGGGCGGTTATCGTCTTGTTTCTGGCGGCAGGGCCGGCTCTTGCAGCCGACGCCATCCCGACCGGCTCCCCATCGTCGTCTGGTGAATCCACTGTGTCGGTCACTGTTTCAGAGCCTGGCTCGGCTTCGAACCTGCCAGCTCGGCCGGGGATGAAACGCGTCTACCGGTTCGGTATGGTGCCATGGATCGCCTATTCCCCGCTTCACGTGGCTGCGGAGCTCGGATTCTGGAAAAAGCTCGGCGTCGAGGTCACCGTCGTCTCATACCCGACCAACCCTGCCATGTACCGCGGCATCGCCGGTGGCGACGTCGATCTCTGCATGGACATGATCGGAAGCATGGTCGGCATGCACCTCGACGGGGTCGACGTGAAAATCCTCGGTGAAACGGACTGGTCGCACGGGGGCGACAAGATCATCGTGAAGCGCGATCTCGACGTCGCCCGGCTCAAGGCCCGCCCGATCGGCGTGTATCTCGCCAAGCCCTCCGTCACCTTCTTTCTCAACCGCTTCCTCGGGGAGTGGGGGCTGAAGATCGCCGACGTCCGCATCCAGGAGCTGACCATGCAGGAACTAGCGGATGCGTTCATCGAGGGGAAGTTCAGCGTCATCCTCAACTGCGATCCCGAGGCTCTGCGGGCCGAGCGCGACGGCGAGGGCCGGCAGGGGTGACCAGCGCCGACTTCGCCGGCATCATCCCTGAAGGGGTTGTGTCGCGGGCCGATCGTTTCGCGTCGATTCCCCGGGACGACCTGGTGAAGATTTTCCGCGGTTGGATCCAGGCCGTGAAGTGGCTGCACGACCCTCGCAACTGGAATGAATTCAGGCGCATCCTCAACAGCCATACGTTTCAGGCCGACGGCCCGTATTCCGAAACGGACATGCAGGACATGTTCCGGTCCGTCCGGATCCATCCGGCCGCCACCCAGGCCCGCCGGAACATCTCCGCCGGTGGGCTGCGGGGCTACCTGCAGTCGGTACATGACTTTCTGAAGGACAACGACATGCTCGAAAGAGAATTTTTCATGGATGACATTCTCGACAACAGCGCCCTGATCGAGGCCCTGAAACTCGAAGGGGAGGTCGTTCACCCGTGACGGAACTCGATTCCTCCCGAGCCGCTCCCGCCGACGCCTGGGAGCAGCGGCTATCCGAGCTTCTCGACCGTCTCCGGAGGGAAAGCGAGACCTACCTTGGGTATCCCAACAACCAGCTTCTCGACCATCAGAACCTAGCTCCATTTCTCGATCTGGTGATCAACAACATCGGCGATCCCGAGATCGGCAATTTCGGCCTGCACACCTGCGAATTCGAGCGCGAGGTCATCGCGTTTTTCAGCGAACTCTACCGGCTTTCGACCACCGAGGGCTGGGGATACGTCACCAACGGCGGCACCGAGAGCAACCTGCACGGGCTGCTCACGGGCCGCGAGCGGTTCCCCGGCGCCCCGCTGTTGTTTTCCGAAGACTCCCACTACAGCGTCGAAAAAGCCGGGCGCCTGCTCGGCCTCAACCGCGAGCCCGTCAGGAGCAGCCCGAACGGCGAGATCGATTACGAGGCCCTCGAGGCAACGCTTTCCCGCCTCCGGCCGCCGGCGGTGATCCTCAACGCGAATATCGGAACGACGATGAAAGGCGCCATCGACGATGTTCCCAGGATCATCGAGACGCTGCGGCGAAAGAATATCAATAGATATTATATTCATTGCGATGCCGCTCTGTTCGGGGGCTTTCTTCCGTTTCTGCCGGGCGCGCCATGTGTCGATTTCTCGCTTCCGATAGACAGCATCGCCATCTCCGGCCACAAGTTCATCGGCTCGGGCATCCCCTGCGGCATCCTC
>JAGOCE010000403.1 GCA_017998915.1 Candidatus Ozemibacteraceae bacterium | reverse complement strand
CCGTTCCCTCGTCTCGATTCCGAAAGGCCAGGTCATCGATCCCCAGAAGAGCGCGAAACTCACGATGGAGGGCCTCGTCGAGCGGGCCTATCCGTCCGACCTGCTGGCGCTGTTGTCCGGTCTGAAGCTGCCGACGGTGTCGTTCCCAAAGGAGGGAGCGTTCAGCGGCACGGTCAATCTCGGAGGCACCCTCGATGCACCGCGGTTCGACGTCGACGTGAAGACCGAGTCCGTGGATATCCGCTACACGAGCGAGGGGCGCTCCTGGACGGTCCCGGTCGGCCCTGGTGCCGTGGCGCTGGCCTATGATCTCGGCACGGGAAATGCCAGCGTGTCGAAATGTGATCTGGGCGTGATGAAGGGGCGCGTGCGCCTGGCGTCCGCTTCCGGCAGGCTGATGCCCGGGAAGACATCGAACTTCAAGCTGGCCGGAAGCGTCGAGGATGTCGATTTCGGAACGCTTGGCGGCGGTATCACCGGCGGAAACGGCTTCGGTATCAAGGGAATCCTGGGCGGCGAGTTCACGGCCGAGCAGACACCCGAAGGAGCTCGGGACGCGGTGTTCCAGCTGCACCTCACGGACCTCGTCATCGAGCAGATGCCTCTCGACCCGGAAATGGTCTCGCATATCGGCCTCGATTTTCTCGAGAAGCCCGAGTTCACCGAGAGCAGGCTGAATCTCTACGTGAGCAGCGAGGGCGACGCGATGGAGCGCGGCCGGGTGCGCGTTGCCGATGCGCTGTTCGCCGGGCCGGACATGCGACTCGAGATCAGCGACAGCGCCTTCGATCCGTACAGACTCGAACTTGCCGGAAAGATCGTGTTCAACCCACAGCCCCTGCGCCGCACGAAGCTTGGCCGAAAAATGGGCTCGATGACGCGCGTTCTCCAGGACCGGGCGACCGGCCTGCCATACCTCGACCTGACGATCAGCGGAACCTGGGACCGGCCGGGGCTCATGGCGAAAGCCCTTGAGTCCAAGGCGAAGAAACGCGGAAAGCGGAACTTCATCAAGAGCATCTTCGGAGGCCGGCGCAGCCACAAGGCGAGCGTCAAGGAGCTGATCGAATGGTTCCCGGGCTGGCAGCCGGGGAAATAGGCTGAGCCCTGATGGATCACTGACACGAAAACAACGAACCGGGAGATGAACGCTTCGATGACACGGAGAACATTGAATACACTGATAATTATAATATGCTTTGCCGCGGTGAACACATGCCTCGTGGCGCAGACGCTATCAGGTCCGGCCGAGTCCGATCCGGGCGCCCTCTTCGTTGTCGACGTTTCGGTTCCCGCTGGGGCCGGTCCCGCCTGGCGATTGTCGTTCGACCCCGCGACGGTGCAGTTCATGGGGCTCGTCTCCCCGACTCCAGAAGTCCAGTTGTCGGGTGACTCGTTGCTCGAAATCACGCCCGACAACGGAAAGAGCAGTGCATACCAGGTCAAATTCCTTCCTTTTCCGAATGCATCTTCCGCCGATTTCATGCTTGGTCAGAATGCGGGGGGAGGGTCGAAACTCCACGTCGCGTTCGTCGCGAAAGTGGAAGAAAAGCAGTATCACTTCCACGTCCTGGGCGGAGGCATCCTCCTGTTGTTCGTTGCGTGGGCAGTCTGGCGCTACCAGAAGAAGAATCCCGGACTCATGTCTACTCGCTCTCTCTTTCTGAACTTCGAGGAACTCCAGAAGGCGCGGGAGCAGTTTTTCGCCGATCATCCAGCGTCGCCTTCCTCAGACGCTTCTTCCATGACTCCAGAACCGCGGTCCGGGAGCAACATGCCCTCCGCCGTCCCTCCAGCCGCCGATTCGACGCAGGAGATGCCTGCCGTGAATGTCGTTCCCGAGCCGACCGAGCAGCAGCCTCCGCTTCCTCGGGCCGAACGAACTCTCGAAATGCCGTTTTCAGTGTCGAAAACCGAACAGAAAGACGTCCCGAAGGTGCCGGCTGCGATGTCGGCGGGGGAATCCGATACTCCCTCCGGCGCCTCTGATACGGTTCAAAGTCCCATGGAGCAGCAGAAACAACCGTCTGGGGAAACAGGCGAAACCGCCGAGATGCCTGTTGTCGATGTGAAGGAAGAAAAGCCGGCCGCTGTCTTCGATATATCCAACAAGACGGTTGCCCGGAGCGGCATTTCGGGAAAAATCCCGGCCGTCGATTCGACGGTTGACATGCCTGGCACGCCGCAACCGCTCGAGACAGCCTCCTCCTCGGACAAGACGATTTCCAGAAGCGGATTTTTGCGGCAGAGTGAGCCCGGGCCAGCGGCTGCCTCCATCATCGTGAAACTTACGGATGAGAACGGAAGAGTCTTCGAGGGGCGCGGCGTGGAAGTGCTCATCGGCCGTGCGAAAGAGTGCAACATTTCGATGACCGCAGCCGAGGTGAGCCGCCGGCATCTCCTCATACGGCGCGAACGGGACGGATTTGCTGCCGTGCCGCAGACGACGTCGAATGTCACGGAAATCAACGGTGTTCCTGTCAAAGCCGCATCAGAAATCCGTTCAGGCGACAAGCTGTCCCTTGGCGGCACGGCGTTCACGATCGAGATCACGATCTGAGAACCGGGCTGAAAATCGGATCAGCGCTTGTTCCTGATGGTGAACTCGAGGGTGGCGGATGCGGTGTTGCCGGCGATGTCAAAAGCTTCGACATCGAGGGCGTAACGGCCATCAGCGAGATCCGAGGTGCGAAGCGCGTATTCCGGTTTGTAGCCGAGCGCAGGATTGCCGTTCGTCAGGTTCATGAGAAAAAAGCGTGGGCCGCCGTTTCCGATCGATTCCACGACCCCCGTCGGCGTTTTCAGGCGTTCCTTGTAGATGACGGTCGAGAGCTGGGTTCTGTCGCCCCGGATCGGGAGCCTGTCGAACTTGAACACGTCGGAGGGGGGAATGATGGTTGCTCCCGGAGCGTCGAGGCGGCGGACCGCTGCCTGCACTCGATACGGAGAATACCGGTATCCACCCCCGGGCAGCGAATCGGTGACGGCCAGAACGAAATCGATGTCGCCAAACACCTCGGGGATGCCGTTGGGGCCGACGAATGCCGTGGTCTCCTCGTTTGGAACGGCCCAGATGCCGTGAATCGTCGGAGGCTGGGTGTCGGGCACGGGCTCCAGGAGAGGAACCGGGTTGATATACGAGCCGTCTGAAGCGATTACCTCGAGGTGTACATGGTCGTATTTTTCATTCACCGGCAGAACCACTTCCGTCCAGGGCACGATGTTACCGATCGAATCTCCCGCGACGACGGCCATTCCGCTCTTGGCTTTGGTGAGGAGGTGGTAGGGGATCGAGTTCGGATCGAGATGCCGGAAACACCAGTTCGTTCCGTCCGTTGTGAGAATACTAACTTCTATATATTTCGATGAGAGATCGCTCGAAAGGGTGAACGGACTTCGAACATAAGCGAACCTGAGAGGAGAGCGAGACGCCTCGATCCGGTAACTCGAAATCGTCACCGTCCCGGAAACCGGCGTGTAGACGACCGTTCCTGCCGGAGCCCGCACGTCGAGGCCACCATGCAGATACGGCACCTTACCGTAATTCTGAAAATCATGAAACTGCGCCCCGATCCGAACAGCACCGCGGACTGGCCATGCAATCTGGCAGTTCGCCGTGCCTGGAGACAACAAAATCAAAATGATGGAGAGTGACAAATAGAGATATTTCTTCAAGATTCTTCCCCTGCGGAAGTATGTGGATCGGATTTCATGTGAAATGATTATAATCTCCTGACAAACAAAATGGAAAGAGGCACAATCCGGGGACGCTGGCAGAAACCCGCATGAGAACTCATGTTTGTGAGGAAACGACAAAAC
>JAGOCE010000402.1 GCA_017998915.1 Candidatus Ozemibacteraceae bacterium | reverse complement strand
GCCGGAACTGGCCCGGACCTGATCGTCCCGGCCGGGGTGCAGACGTCCTTGTTTCAGGCCGGCCATCCGTAGCCCCACGCCGGATCGTTCGAGGCAGCTCGACACACTCTCCAGGTCGCCGAACGGATGGAACCGGAATGCCATGTTCTCGCCCTGGTTTCCGGGGGCACCTCATCTCTGTTCGAACATCCCATTGCTCCACTAATAAAAGAAGATATTATATCTGTATATACGTCTATCGTGTCGTCGGGGAGGCCGATCGGCGAACTGAATACCATCAGGAGACATCTATCTGCGGTCAAGGGCGGAAATCTGCTTCGGGTGCTTCTCGAGCGGGGCACCTCGGTGACGGTGCTTGCCATCTCCGATGTACCGGGAGATCATCCGCATGACATCGGGTCCGGCCCCTTCTCTCCCGATCCGACGACCTTCGCCGATGCGTTCGAAATCGCCTCTGCGATCAAGGGGTTTCCGGAACGAGCGCTCCGACTCCTCGACGATGGCCGCGCGGGGCGTTTGTGTGAAACGCTCAAGCCGGGGATGTTCGACGAGAACCGGTACAGGTTTCACTGCATCGCCAGTCCACGAATGATGACGGAACATCTTGCAGACATCATTCGCGGATTGGGATATCCCACACGAATTTCTACGTTGCCTCTGTCAGGCGATCGAACGACATGGGTAAATAGATTATGTAAACATATCGGGGAGATTCGCGAAGAAATCGAGGGAAAATGGATGATTTCTTTCGGCGAACTGGAAGTGAATATACCTCAGAATATAGTACCAGGTCGGGGTGGGCGCGCGACATCCCTCGTTCTCGAACTCTCGTCCATGGCGAAAAACAAAGGTATGGAAATCGATGTTGCCGTGCTTGCCACGGACGGACACGACGGAAATTCATCCTCGGCCGGCGGTTTTCTGACGTCAGAGGATATCGCGAAATCTTCCGTCGATGAACTTGTGAATGCACTCCAGGCATTCGATGCGGCAACCTGGCTCGGAACGCGAGATAGACTGTATCCGGCCTTCTCTACCGGGACGAATCTCGGAGACGTTCTGCTGCTGCGGTTGCGAGCCCCTTCGTCATCCCGATGATGAGCGCGACGCCACGCACGAACGGAAGAATCGGCGTCCAGGGCAGAAGTGCTGGCTCGTTACGAAGGCTGATTCGTGCAAGTGATAGGCAGGTCGCGCCCCATGAAAAGAGCCAGAGAGGGAGAAACCGCCGGCGAAGGCTCGGTGAAAGCAGCAGAACGGGCAGCGTCGCAAGAAGAACGAGCTGGGCTTTCATACTGAACGGTGTATAACTGTCACGGCCGGCTTTTCCGGGATGCCGTCGGTAGACGCGCATCCGCCAGTAGCCGCGACCGATCTTCAGCAGAAAATACCGCCAGGCACCTTCCCGGTGCGTATGCCACACCGTGGCATCGGGCACGAACACGAAACGGCCCCCTAGAGCCTTGATCCGGAACGAGAGATCGACATCCTCATTGTCGGCCCGGGGAAAACTCGTGTCGAATCCGCCGACGGCGGCAAGCGCCAACCGCCGGAACGCGCCGGAATACGTGTCGACGAAATCGATGTCATCCTGTCCGGAGAGTAGCTCGAACCGCTCTTCGAACTCGAGTTGGGCCAGCCTGGCCCAGAGATCCGTTTGCGCGGTTTTGTAGACACCCTTCGCTCCAATAACCGAGGGATCGTCGAACGGGGCGGCCATCGCGTCGAGCCAACCGGGTTCGGGCCGACAATCGGCGTCTGTAAACAGCACGATCTCTCCCCTCGCCCGTTCGATGCCGGCATTGCGGGCACGGGCGGGACCGCCGTTCACGGGAAGCGTCACCCAGATGAGCGGAAGCAGCATGCTGAATCGCGCTTCGACACTTGCAAGACTCTCCGAAGAACCATCATCGACAACGATGACTTCCCAGGTCAGCGATGTTTTCTGGGCTGCAAGCGCCTCGAGACAACCGGCCAAGGCTTCAGGACTGTTGAACGCCGGAACGACAACCGACACCCGAATGGGTTCAAGAACGTTCATGCTGACGCCGTATCACCTGTCGAGGAACAGATGCCGCAGGAACGTTCGGGCCGAGCGGACGACGCGATGCCGCTCTTCGGCGTCGTTGAGAACACGCCAGGCGGTGGCGAGAAGATACGAACGCCGGAGATAAAACTTCCTTCGGGCGTGGTTGCAGAAACGTACCAACTGGGCGCTCGTCAGCTCAGCGGACCTTACGACGCACTGATGGAGCCCTTCAGGCGAGAGCCAATCGCGCCACCGCTCCGCCGTGAGCATGCCGTTCGCTTTTGCCCAGTCGTAGGCTTCGGTTCCCGGGTAGACCATCAGCGGATAGAACTGCGCCGTATCGAGGGGCAGGCGCAAGGCGAACTGGAGAGTCTGCTGAAGCGTCACCCGTGTTTCGCCGGGCAGGCCGACCATGAAGCAGCCGTGAACCTTGATACCGACTGTGCGCGCATCGACGGCGAAACGCTCCATCGCAGCGATGTTCGTGCCTTTGTGGATGCGATCGAGCAACTCCTGGCTGCCGGATTCGAATCCGACGCAGACGCCGCGAAGCCCGGCGTCCTTCATCGCCCGCAAGGTTGCAAGATCGACATCGGCGCGGGCGTTCACCGTCCAGCTCAGTGGCAGCCGCAGGTCGCGGAGTTTCTTGCAGAACTCGGCGACGCGCTTCCTGTCGGCGGTGAAGGTATCATCCTCGATGAAAACGCCACGCACCTGGGGCATGTGCTCGGCGATCCAGCGGAACTCGTCGATCAACGAATCGACCGATCGCTTTCGATACCCGTGACCGGTAAGAGTTTGCGGAAATACGCAGAACGTGCATCGAAACGGGCATCCGCGGCCCGACAAGATGGAAACCATCGGATGATGCGCATTCGGGTTGAAATACCGCGATATCGGCAGGAACCGCTGATAGACCTCGCTGAGAAACGGCTGTGCATCGAGATTCTCGAAATATCGTTTCCGAGGAGCCGCAGGCCGGCCAGGCAGGTGAACGCCCTCGCCCCCTTCAACCGCGCGACCTTCGACAAGGCACTCCAGGATCTCTTCGAGAGGAATCTCGAATTCTCCGATCACGGCGCCGTCGAGCGTTGGCTGAAGCGCCAGTGACTCGTCGGGAACCGCGGATACATGGGTTCCGCACATGAACACGCTTGCCGGCGCGCACGCTTCTTTCGCCCGCGCCGCGAAAGCGAGATCATTCTCGATGCTTGGCGTGGCCGCCTCGACGAGGACCAAATGCGGCGCGAACGCCTGGAGTCGCGCGATCGTCTCGTCGTGATTTTTGCCGATGGCGACCGCGTCGATCAGTTCGACCTCGTGGCCGAGCCGGAGGGCATGAGCTGCCGCGGCTGCGAGCCACATCGGATAATACAACGTGCCGCTCCGGGTGACGGCCGGAGACCGCTGCCCTCTCGAATAGTCGGGCAGGAATGGCGGATTGACGAAGGCGACGCGCAGGGGCCGCCGCATGGGGGGGATGGTTCCCGACGGTTTGGTGCTCATACTGCTCATCTGCCGCCTCCGGTCGCGGGTGTATTCGATATTCTATAAATACGGCGCAGCCAGGCGCCGATGTCTTCCTTGATCAGCCAGTATTCGCAGTTCCCGCAGATCGCGGTTTCGCCGAATTCGCCCTTCAAATGTTTCATGCGGAGTTCGTGCAGGGCTTTTCCGTTCCAGATTTCCTTGAAACCGCCCTCCCCCACCCGTCCAAGCGAACCGCGGCATTCATAGTCGATACAGCAGGGTGAAACCTGGCCGTCGGAGTTGACGATGCCGGTGTACCAG
>JAGOCE010000038.1 GCA_017998915.1 Candidatus Ozemibacteraceae bacterium | reverse complement strand
GTCTTCGACCTGGGGAGTGATATTCACGAAGGCGCGACGGCCCTTGATGTCGAACCAGAGTTCCTTGCGATAGCTCTTCACGCTGCTGCTCCATCTGTGAGTGTGGGAGGGAGAGTATACGGGGTGTATGGTATCACAAGGCGAAAATCAGGGTATTGACGAATTTCGTGATCGCGGGATATACGATTGAAGGCAGAACGCCCGCATTCACCGTGCGGAAGTGATCCCCCTGGAAAATGAAGGATAGAGGAATATATGAATGGACTCTCGCTCGAAAGCGTGGCTGACAAGCTGCGGGAACACGGATTCGAAGTCGCCGTCCATTCGACGGCCGACGACGTCGCCGGCGCCGTCCTGGCGGAAATCCCCGCGAATGCCGTGGTGAACAGATGTGGCTCCGTCACCTGCGGGCAGCTCGAGTTGTTCGAAAAGCTGGCGGCCCGCGGAAACAGGATCAACGACCCGTATGAGCCGACGCTCGACGACGAGGCCAGGGCTCGCGTGCGGAGGGCCGGGCTAACGGCCGACGTCCTGCTGACGGGTACGAACGCCATCACCCTGGACGGCAAGCTGGTCAATATCGACGGGGTTGGAAACCGCGTAGCAGGCCAGATCTTCGGCCCCGGCAAGGTCGTGATCGTCGCCGGCCGGAATAAGATTGCGATCGACGTTCCCGCGGCCATCCGCCGGATCAAGCAGGAAGCGTGCCCGAAAAACGCCCGCCGGATCGGTGTCCAGACCCCCTGTGCCCACGATCGGCCCTGCCCGGCCCCCGATGGGTGTTCCTCGCCCCAGCGCATGTGCAACGCGACCGTCATCCTCGAGCGGCGGCCGCGCCTCACGTCCATCTCGATCCACCTGGTCGACGCCGACCTCGGATATTGAAGCTTATAATATATAGTTTATAAATTATACATCAAGGAGAACGACGCATGCTCGAACGAATCGACAAACTGCCCTTCTACTTCACGATCGAATGCGGCCTCTGCCGCAACATTCTCAACGTCAGCCACAAGTCCATCGAGGAACTCAAAGGCGTGATGAGCTGTACCCTGTGCGGCAAGCAGATAAAGGTGCCGCAGTGGGAACTCCTGGTCAAAAGCTCGGAAGACCTGAACAACTATCTCGGAGACCGGCTCAACGCCAAGTTCTTCAAGCTGGTTCTCAATCCCCAGTTCAAGGTCGAGGACAACGTCCCCGCGGCCGCGCACTGATCCGGACGGGGCGGACGGCCCCGCTCCGGCGGGTCAGACCGCGGCGAGAACGCCCGCGTTCACGCGGGCGAAGGCTGGGTGACCTTTCTCCGCAGCGATGATCGCCGCCGCGAAGTCGAACGTCGTGCCCGCCGCCCTCGACGTGATGAACGGGCCGTCCGCCACGACTCGATCCTCGAGATACTCGACGCCCTCCATCTTTTCCCGCATCCCGGGATGAGACGTCATGCGCCAGCCGCCGGCGACGCCGGCCCTGACCAGCACGGTCGGCGCGGCGCAGATGGCGGCAACGCGTTTTCCACCGGCCACATGCCGCTTGATCAGGGCGAGCACGCGCGCGTCTTCCGCCAGCCGTTTCGTTCCCTCGATCCCCCCAGGGAGGACCAGCCAGTCGGCGAGGCCTTCCTGAAGCTGCTTGAATGTGATGTCGGGAACCATCGGGATCCCTCGCGACCCGGTGACGGGAGCTGTGTCGTCGGCGAGCGAGACGGTCTGAACGTCGAACTCCGCGCGGCGCAGCATGTCAACCGTGATCGTCAGTTCCATCTCCTCGAAACCGTGGGCCATGAAAACGTAGACTTTTCCCATGGGATCCTCCTGCATGAATTCAACGCATTGTTTGACATGCCCGGGACATGGTTTCTATAATACCCGCACCTGATCTCACCGGACAAGGAGCCTTCACGTGAACCATTCCGAGCGACTCGAGCGCCGCCTGCGCATCGTCAGCTTTCTTTTCGTCGTCGTAGCCATCGTTCTCGTGTTCGGCAGTTTCATCATGGCGGCCCAGTCCTACTCGGAAATGGTGAACAATGCCACGCTGAAAGCACTGCCGACCGCTGACGCCCTCGGAATGCTCCTGACGATCGTGACGACGGAACGGTTCGTGAATCGCCTGCTGTTCATGGCGCTGTTCGTCATGCAGCTCGGCCTGCTCTTCATGCTGTATCTGCTGTTCACCAAGCTTCGCAGGCTGATCAGCCACGAGATGGGCGAGGATTGACTCTGGGGCCGAACAGTCGCCCGAACCTCAGCACCAGCGGGAACCAGAGGCTCCGCGCCAGGATCGCGGGTGAAAGTTTCGATTCGCCCCAGACCCGGTCCTCGAACCTGATCGGAACCTCGGCGATCCGCCGGCCCCGCCGCTGAAGGTCATACAGCAGCTCGGTGACGATCGTGGGCCCCACGGATCTATAACGTGTGAAATCTATTCCCTCGAACGCGCGTTGGGTGAACGCCCTGAACCCCGAGGTGCAGTCCCGTACACGCGTCCGGAAGACGAACCGGAGATACGAGTTCGCCAGCAACGACGTCATTTGCCGACCAAGTGTGCGACCGGCCTCGCAGCCGCCCGGAACGAATCGCGAACCGGTCACGGCATCGGCATGGTCGAGCGACGCCACCATCGACGGAATGAACTTCGGCTGATGCGACAAGTCTGCGTCCATCTCGACGAGGATGTCATACTCGGGATGCCGCTGGAACCAGGTGAATCCATCCCGTCCGGCGAGACCCCGGCCGCGCGGTGGAGGGCGCAGAACCGCATGGATCCTGGGATTCTTCGCGGCCAGTTCCTGCGCCATCCTTCCCGTGCCATCGGGTGACTGGTCGTCCATGACCAGCACGTCGACGGCCGGGTCGAGCGCGAGCAGTTCGTCGATCAGCCGGGGCAGGTTCCCGGCCTCGTTGTAGGTAGGAAGCAGGACCAGAAGTCTGCGGCCCCGCAGCGCGCCGATGTTCATGACGATCGTCCTTTCGCGTTCAGACCTCGCTGCACGGCTTCGAACACCGCTTCGATCGAGATCTCCTCCATGCACTCCTCGTGGGTCGGACAGCGCCGCCTGAAGCAGGGCGCGCAGGGAACCCGCCCGACGATCGACTCACCGCAGCCGTAGTATTCGATCTCCCGTTCGGTCGTCGAGCCGAACAGCGCCACCGAGTAAACGCCCGTTCCTATGGCGATGTGCATCGCAAGCGAATCTCCGGATACCATGACGCGCAGCCTCGAGGTGAGCGCGGCGAACTCCCGCAGGTTGAACTCGCAGCCGGGAAATATCGAGCCGGCTGGAGCGATCGTGCGGGCTTCCTCGTAGAGCGCGGCTTCACGGCGGCCGCCGAGAAAGACCGGTACGGCACCCGCGTCGAGGAGCCGGCGCGCCAGGGCCGCATACCGGTCGATTGGCCAGCACTTTCCGGCGAACCCCTCGCCGGAGCCGAGATGCAGGCCGACGGCGTGCTTGTTGGCGAACAGCCCGGCGGCGCCTTCGGCCCAGTCGCGCTCGGCAACGGTGAGAGGCAGGACGTAGGGATTTGGGCCCCAGTCGAGCTCGCAGGCGTCGGCGATCAACCGGGGATACGTGAGGGTGTTGCTGCGGAACTTCTCCTCGTCGTCGATGCCGAGCAGGAACAGGTGCCCGCTCGCGTTCGAAAGCGGCGACAAAAGGCCGTTCGCGTTTCGCCCGTAGCCGTGGCGGACGGTGGCGGGAACGCGCGTGGCGAGCGCTGTCGGCCCTTCCTCCTTGTCCAGGCAGATGACGAGGTCCCATGTCACGGTTTCGGCCCAGAGAGCCGTTTCGAAGTTCCAGGGCAGGGTCTTCCAAACCAGATCGTTCTGGACGAGGGGCACCGCTCCGGGCTGGGTCACCCAGGTCACGGCCGTGCCCGGGTGCTTCCGGTGGAGGGCCGGCAGGAGCGTCGTCGTGCGCACGACGTCGCCGAGGGCGCCGAGCTTGACGATCAGCGTGCGGTGCGTCAGCGGCTCGTATCTGCCGCAGTCGGCGCGTCCGCCGGTGACCGGTCCGCAGCGGCGGCCTCCGCAGAAAGCGCAGGGCTTGTCGCCGCGGAAATGGCGGCAGTCGAAATCGGTGTGGATGGCGCTCATCATTGTATTCCGTTCAGTAATTTTCATGTCCCTTGGGGAACTCGAACCGCACGCCGCCGCGATATCCCGTCATCGGGGTGAAGACGAGGGTGCGGACGAGACGGCCCCGCGAGCGGATTGGGAGGGTTTCGGAGGCGAGCACGGTTTCGCACGCCGCTTCGAAGAGGGAGACTTCGGAACCGGGCTCATCGGTGCTCACATACACGACGCTCGATCCGGAAGCCGGCTGACGCCCCTTCCACCAGAACTGCCAGTTGCCCTGCCCATGAATCTCGGCGACACGCTCCGGGGGGAGGTTGCCGTAGAAGGCGACCAGCGCGGTCAGGGGGCCACCCTGGCCGACGAAGAGAGGTGTGCGGCCGAATCGTTCGTCGAGCCTGCGGACCGCTTCCCCCATCTGTTTCCAGCCGTGCAGGCGGGTGGAGATGTCGGCACGGGGCGGGAGGGGCAGGACCAGGGTCATCGCCTGGACGACCACGAGCAGCGTAAGAAGGGCTGACGGCCCGAGAACCCAGCCGAGCCGCGGGCGGAGCTTCCCTTCGGCGGAGAGAAACCACTCGGCCGTCAGCGGCATGAGGCTCAGATATGCGATCTGCGGCCAGTTCGCCTCGACCTTCGAGGTGAGGCCGCGCTTGACGAAAAACAGCATCATCGGAAGCGCGAGCATGGCGAGAAACAGCCGTGCCGGCTCTCTACGCCGCACCCCATCGAGCACGGCCTTCAATCCGATCCACCAGAAGACGGGAAACAGCACTGGCCCGATCGTGCCGAGCTGGCCACCCAGGAATTCCCCGATGTTGGCGAGGACGCCGCGGGAACTTGGCCGAAATCCGTGCGCGAATTGGAACCTGAACGATGCCCAGTCGTTCAGGCTGTTCCAGTAGAGGATTGGAAGCGTGCCGAGGGCGGCGAGTCCCACCATTACCCAGAAGCGGCCGGTCAGCACGCGATTACGCCACTCGGGGAACCACAGAATCGCGATCGCGACCGCCGGCACGAAAAATATCATGTTGTATTTACCGAGGGCGCCGAAGGCGAGACAGGCGCCGAGAAACACCCAGTTCGACGCCGCGTCGTTGTCCAGAATCCGGAGGAAGGCCACGGTGCCGAGGCTCCAGAAGAGAGCGAGGGGGATGTCGGGCGTCGTGACGAGGCCCAGGGTGAAGCCTGCGGGGGTCAGGTGCGGAATCAGGGCGGCGAAAAAGCCCGTTCTGGCGCTTCCGAGACCGTCCCGACCGACGAGGTAGAGGGCGCGGCAGATGACGGGCAGGCTCAGCAGGGCCGGCAGGCGAACGGCGAGAGAGGTGTCGCCGAACGGCTGGCGCGCGAGACCGATCATCCAGGCGACGAGCGGGGGATGGTCGAAATACGACCAGTCGGGGCGTCTCGCGAGTTCCCAGTAGTATGCCTCGTCGGGGGTGAGGTCGAGAACGAGGGCCATCGCGAGCCTGGCAAGCCAGAAAAATACGAGAACGAGCCAGAATCGCTGTTCCCAGAGGGGATCCCGGGTGGAGGAGACCATCTGGATTTCTGTCGGAAGAGATGAGTCGCTCATGGCCGGCGATTATACCACGGCCGCGCGACGCTTGCCGATATTCCCCGGTTGCGCTAGCATGGCTGACATGGAAACGAAGCCGCAGCTTCCCGAATCCGTCCTGCGCGACCTGCAACTGTATCTTTCCGAGGGCGAGACCATCCGGAAGGCCATTTCCTCTGCCTCGGGAGTGATCGGCCGCATGGGCGAACTGTGGATGGTGCTCACCGACCGGACCGTGTATTTTCACACCCGCGAATTCGGAAAGGAAGCGGTCGTCGCTCTGCTGATGCGGCGTGATATCGATTCCATCCTGTATTTTCAGAGCAAGCGGGGGTATACGCTCACCTTCACTCCCCGCTCGGCCCCCCAGAACATCACCCGTGTCTCGTTCCCACGCGAACAGCGCGATCCGCTCGAGGACTTCTGCGAGGAGCTCGCCGACCTGATCGAGTTTCAGGCCGAGGGACACCCTCCGATCAAGCCCGGAGAGCCGCTACTGGCCCCGTCGTCCGACGCCCGCCCGCCGACCCCGCCTGCTCCGCCGATTACGACCGTGTCGACGGTTCCGGCGATCGGCGCCCAGCGAGTGGGCGATCTCGAGAGGGCGGCACCGGACGTTCAGCCCCCACCGAGCGCCCCGGTTGAGCCGGCGCCGACGACCCCCGCGCCCGATGTCCGTCTCGCGAGACCGATGGGACCTCGTGACACGAGCCGTGCCGGTGCCGTCGGAACTTCTTCCGTTCTGTCCGCGGACGCTGTGGGGGCCCAATCGGTGAAATCGCCGGACGTCAGACTGGCGATCGGGGAAGGGCCGGGAGTGCGATACACGGCCATCGCCACGCTGGTCTCCCTCGTGGTCGGGTTCCTTTGGTATCGGCTCTTTTGCGTGTTGGACGACGGCCGTTGAGCCATGCCGGTCCTGAATTTTATAGCTGACACGATAACGATCTGCCTTTCGGCGGCGCTCGCCTATCTCCTGCGCACCTCCGAGTTCCTGTTCCACGTCGAGCCGTATCTGCGAAATCCTCGGCAGTATGCGCTTCTCGTCGTCGCTGCCGTCCTGATCTGGCACTTGCTCCTCCTCTGGCGGGGCGGTTACGAGCGGAAGCTTCTGCTGTTCAGGCTCGATGAACTTCTTCTGCATTTCAAGACCTCGATC
This sequence comes from Candidatus Ozemibacteraceae bacterium, assembly GCA_017998915.1. Lineage (GTDB taxonomy): Bacteria > Muiribacteriota > Ozemobacteria > Ozemobacterales > Ozemobacteraceae > MWAR01. The sequence continues at coordinate 11,400 of JAGOCE010000038.1, read as the reverse complement.
ATCCTGTTCCTGCTTCTCATGGCGGGCACGTTCCTATACCATACCTATGACTATTCTCGTCTCGTGCTTTTTCTCTGGTGGCTGACGTTCGTCTGCATCGGCGGCATCGGCCGGCAGGTTTCCCACAGGCTTCGCGAGATGCTCCATGTGCGGGGTTGGGGTCGACGACGGGTCATCCTGGCCGGATCGGGAGCGGCGCTCGACCTGTTCGAAAAGCGCCTCCGGGAGCATCCGTCGCTCGGCGCCGACGTCGTCGCGGCCGGGGCTGGCGTGCCGCTTCCCGAGGTGCTCGTGGCCGAGCACGTCGACGAGGTGTTCATTTTCGGAGACCGCATCGCGTATGAACAACTCTGGGAGCTCCGCGAGCGGTCTCGCAACCCGGCGATCCTGTTGCACCTGGTGCCGTCGTTCGGCAACCTGTATCTGCGTCAGATCGCAGGCGGCTTTTTTGATGGCGCCGTGATGCTGAGCGTGTCCTCGCCCGCCTCGCGCACGTTCGTCCTCGGGGTCAAGCGGACGCTCGACGTTCTCGTCTCGGCGGCTTTTTTGGCCATTCTCGCGCCGCTCGGCCTCATGTTTTCCCTGCTGATCAAGCTCGACTCGATCGGGCCGATCCTGTTTCGGCAGAAGCGGGTGGGGCGCGATGGGCGCGAGTTCACGATCTACAAGTTCCGGACGATGTTCGCCGACGCCGACGCCTACTCGCCCACGCCGACGGACCGGAGCGATCCGCGCATCACCCGCATCGGGGCGGTCCTGCGCTCTTCGGGCCTCGACGAGCTTCCGCAGCTCTGGAACGTGCTGACCGGCGACATGAGCCTTGTCGGGCCGCGGCCCGAAATGCCGTTCATCGTCAAGGGATACACCCCTCTCGAGGCGAAGCGGCTCAAGGTCCGTCCCGGCATCACCGGACTATGGCAGGTCTATGCGCGGACGGCGAATCTTCCTATACATACGCATATAGAATACGATCTCTATTATATCGAGAACATGTCGATTTCGCTCGATCTGATGATCCTGCTCGACACGATCCCGACTCTTGTGTTCCGGACCGGCATCTGAAGCCGCCGGAGAACCCTCAATTGCCGGTCGTGAATCGCACCCAGAGCTGCGTAAGCCCGGCAACGGCAAGACCTGATTTCGAGCGGAGATCCGCGCTTGTGATCCGTACGAGATAGGGAGAACGGGCTCGCAGCGTTCTGACGGGCACGAGCGACAGCAGGGTGTCGTCTTCGGACCACGTGATCCTGAATTCGGATTCGAGTGCCGCACCGCTGATGGAAACGCTTGCCTTTGCCGTCTCGTCGGTGATGTCGAGCTTCAGCCCACTCGTCAGACTCGAGCGGTCCATCGGCCGGCTGAACTTCACCAGGAATGGGCCGATGCGCGAAATGCCGTTGTCGCCGTTCCGCGGCGAGGTCGAGATGATGACCGGTGCCGGGTCGGCGGCCGTCGTGAACGTAGCGAAGACGCCGCCGTAGCTGCGCAACACCCTGCCGTCAGCCGTGCGGGCGCCCCACTTCGACAGCATCACCTTGTACCGCTTCTGAGCTGCCAGAGCGCTCTTCGGCCTGAACCGCAGGATGGTGTCGCCCGACCACTCGGTCGTGAAATACGACGGCACCGCCGATCCGGTGATGGCGGCCGTCATTCCACCCTCGACTTCGACGATCATTTCGAACTCGTCGAAGATCGATGATTTATCCATGGCCTGCCCGAACCCGACCTCGAACGCCGTCGTGACGGACACGTCTTTCTGGCCGTTATACGGTCGGGCCCAGGAAATGATCGGATCCGTGATCGGGATCGCATTCTGGCTTTGCAGTTTCATCCGAACCAGCGTCAGCCCGTCGAGTGCCACGGGAAGCACCAGATCTCTCCGCTCGGTGTAGCCGCTCTTCGAGACCGAGATCGTCGTCTCGCCCTGAGCGGCGTCGACGCTCAGAAATGCCGTGCCGTTGCTCGTCGAGAGTTGGCTCGTTCCGGCATTGACCAGCACTTCGTTCAGTGGAAGGGCTTCGCCGGCGACGTCGCCAAACACGACGAGTTCGACGCCTCCGCGGCGCGAGGCAAACGAGTCGCCGCGTCCGACCGCCACCGATGCCTCTTCATATCCAGGGTGAAACTGCACGGTGTCGGTGATCGAACCGCCGTTGGCGGGGAACTGCGACAGGTAGCTGAGGTTCCAGTCGAGATACGCGATCCGAACTTCGGCGGAACTGGCGACGAAGGAACCGCCGTCGAGCGCAATCTCCGCTTTTCCTTCCGCATTGGTTATTCCGACGAGATTGAGCGAGGGAATCGTCACCTTGGCCTGGGGAAGCGGGAGCCATTCGCCATCGGCTGTCGAACCTGTCTGGTTGACGAGAAGCGACGTTCTGTTCACCTGGACCGTCACGCGATACACGCGGCCGCCCACGACGGCGACGTTCAGTTTCGATGACGTCGCACCGCCCTTCCCGTCTGAAGCGAGACAGGAAATTTCGAAACTGCCCGTGGTGGAAGGGGCTTTCCAGACGGCCATGTTCGACATGTTTTTTATGATCACGCCGCCCGAGGCCGTCCAGTTGAGCTGAACCGGATCGCCGTCGGGATCGATCGCATCCGCCGTCAGCGTCACTTCGCCTTCGAGGCCCACCATCGCGTTCGAGGAGGTAATGTTCAGGATGGGGGAGAGATTCGACGACGGCGGCGGCGGGGACGTGTCGGTGAGCGTGGTGGTGGTCGTTTCCGTCGTGTCGATGCCGGCGATGGAGTTCGCGTTCGTGCAGCCGCCCAGGGTGGCCGCGAGAAGAATGATGGCGACGATGAAGAACGCGTATCGCCTGTTCCGCAGGTATGACATGACCGACCTCCGATGAAAGCCTTTTGTAGAACTATCGGAAGTCGTGCTGCTCTATCTTAGGAAAATCGCTCGCCAGGGACGCATTCGCAGGTGAAGGGCAGATGAAAACCAGAGAGAATGGTTTCGGAATTTCATCTGCGGAGTGGTTCTCAAAATCAATCACACATACCAGGTGCAAAGGACGAAACGAGATGAAAAACGACGAATGGTGTACAATGTCGTTGCATCGGCGGTGAAATTCTGGTAAGATACAGAACCACTTGACCTTTGTTCGGAGGTGACACGAATGTCTCGATATTGTCTGGTTTGTGAACGCGGACCCCAGGTCAGCTATCAGCTCAGCCACTCGCATCGGCGCACGAAGCGGCGCTGGAGCGTCAACCTTCAGCGCAAGCGCGTCATGCTGCGCGGCAAGCTGGTGCGTGGGTATGTCTGCACCAAGTGCCTCGGCAGCGACAAGGTGACCCCGGTCTTCTGATGCGTTTCCGGCGTCGGGCAATCAGCCTCTGACGCCGGCCGGCAGGTTCCCGACCAGCCGGGGATGCCGGGAAGCGAGCCACGCTGCAAGCGCAGCGTTGACGACGGTTTCCGGTAGCATGTGGCCGAGGTTGTAGACGACCGACGTCGCAATCGCCGAACCGGGGGAGACCCCGGGGGAGGCGAAGAACACAGCGCCGGCGGTGACATGGCAGAGCAGTCTCAGACTGCTTGCAAATGTCACCGCCGCTGCCGCTTTTCCGGCATGCGTCCATCTCCAGAGGCCGGACATGCCGAGGACCGCATGGGCAAGCGGGTAATCCAGCAGATACTGGATCGGATGAACGATCGTCGGCCGACGAAGCGTGATGAGCAGGCCGGCGAGAACGCCAGCCGTAATGCCCCGGCGCCAGCCCTGCCTCGCGGCCAACAGGAGGAGAGGAAGGCTGCCCAGAGACAGCGAGCCTCCGGCGGGAAGCTCGAACAGCCTGAACTGACCTAGGGCAAGCGAGAGGGCGACGAGGATTCCCGTTTCGGCTGTTACGCGCAAACGGTCGGCGGCTGGTACCGGGGAAAGCGGCGATGTCCCGGATGACTTGTGTCCGGGCTCATCGGTGAAGCTCTGTGACGGTCTGCTGGTCATTCTGAAATGCATACCCTAAGCCGTTGCCGAAAAGGTGTCAAGCGAATGACTGGACAGGATGCAGGATTTTGACTATCCTTACCGAATATTACCCATCGCAGTAGAGATCCCTCCAACACCGGGATCACAGACACGCCAACACAAACAGACGAGAAAACATTGGCGAAGAATCTTGGGAGACTCCTGATGCAAATTCTACAACGATTGAACGTATTCGATTCATGCATTCGCAGGCGGCTGGCGTTCCTGTTGCCCATGTGTGCCCTCTGCGCTGCGGTCGCCTGGGCCGGCCCGGCCGTCAAGGAATACAAGGACATTTCGGAGGTGTCGCTCGAAGATCTGCTTGGCCAGGTGGTCGTGACGGCGACGAGGCGCGAGACGTCGATGGATGTGTCGCCGGCGACGATGTACGTCATCACCGAAGAGGAAATCCTCACCTCGCCCGCGATGACCCTTTCCGACCTTCTCCGGCGCATTCCGGGCTTTCAGACGAAGACCTGGCTCTCGCAGTTCACGAACACCTCGATCCGAGGCATGGTCGGCGCGTCCGTCATCAACGAACGCATTCTCTGGATGGTCGACGGCGTGCCGGTCAACGATGTTCGTGACGGCGGCATCTGGACCGACATCACGATTCCGCTTTCCAATATCAAGCGCATCGAAGTGCTTTCCGGGCCGGGTTCGGCCCTCTACGGCGCGAACGCGTTTCTCGGCGTCGTGCACATCATCACCCGCGATCCCGAGGATTACCTGAAGGACGATCTGACGGGAAAATTCCAGGCGGGCTGGGAATCATTTGAAACGGCTCGCTCCGAGCTGGCCGTGGCCGGCCGCACGAAAAACACCTCCTGGCTCTGGGATCTCCACATGAACACGACGGAAGGCCCCGGCATCATCAGGGACCGGAACCGCCCCGGCAAAGACGCCCACAGCGACCGCGCCTGGGGATATTTGTACGGCAAATATAAATTCGGAAACAATAAAATAAACGTCGGCATGCGCCGGGTTGACCAAGAGTATGACGGCGCCGACTTCGCCGTATACCGCCTGTATACCTGGAAACGAGGCGAGGAGTGGATCGACTGGCACCACTCGGCTGAACGTCGGAACGGCGCACGCGACACGATGGTGGTCAGCTGGCACGGGTATGACGAAAATTTCTATAACTTTGCGGATGTGCCCGACTTGAATTATAATATCGATTCGTATAGGTGGTACATCAATCTCCAGCGCGACATGAAGATCCGCGAGCGCCACCAGCTCTCGTTTGGCACGGGGCTTCGGTCCGAAACGTATAAAGGGGACGATTTCATTCCGGAGCGCAGGTCGTTCACGAAGGATAATATCAATCTGTTCATCCAGGACGAAATCACGCTTTCCGCCCCGTGGCGTCTGACCGTCGGCGGGCGGTACGACACGCATACCGATTACGAAGACGTGTTCAGCCCACACCTGTCGTTGATGTATACCTTCGACGATGCAAAGGGCCACGCCAGACTCGGGTACGGCAGCGCGTTCAAGGAACCCTCGAACTGGCAGTCGTACATCGACCAGCCGAGTGGTCGCGGGACCCAGGACATGGAGCCCGAAAAGATCCGCACCCTGGAACTGTCGCTCGATTACATGTTCCCCAAAGAGCTCTTTGCCCGCCTGACCGGGTTCAACATGGTCCACAGGAACATCATCTGGGAAAACTTCGATCCGCTCATCGCCGATCCGGCATACGCCCGATACGGGATCTTCGGCAAGTTTCATCCGCAGCAGCCCGGCGACAGTGCAGACATTCACGGTGTCGAGTTCGAGCTTCGCAAGTATTTCTCGTCCAGAAACCGGGTGTTCCTGAGCGGCATGTGGCTCCGGTCGGAAGACAACCAGGGCCGCGAGCTCCAGTATGATGCCGAGAAGAAGGGCGGGATCGGGTTCTGGCACGCCTTCGACGGCAAAACGAGCATGCAACTCGAAACCCACTGGGTCGGCGATACCATCGACACCAACAAGCGGGACGTTCCCGGCGTCGGAACGCGGAGCGTGTCGAGTTACTCCGTGACGGGTGCGTCACTCCTGCACCGGATCTCTTCGAAAGAACACATCAAGTTCTCGGCCTGGAACATCGGCCGCGGCTCCTACGAGGAGATGCTCGAAGCCTGGGCTCCCGGAACGCTGGTCAGGTTCGATTTCATTCGATCGTTTTAAGGATGTATGGGCAGTATCTGCAGTAACAACCGAATCGGGTCGCGCAGCATCCTGAGAGCAGGATGGATCGTCCTGATTCACCTTCTTATCTGCGGCAGTCTCTTCGCGGCAGACCGGGAGCCGGCAACCGGTGAAATTCCTATCCCCTTGCAGATCCAGGTCTTTCTCAAGATCGTGACGTATGATCGCTCGTTCGACGGTTTGGCGTCTGCCCCTTACGGCGTCGGCATCGTGATGCGCAACGATGCCACGAACGATTGCGACCGTTCGTTCAGGCAGGTCGAAGAGGCGCTGTATGGCAAAACCATTTTCGGCCGACCTCTCGCGCCGATGAAAATCCTGCTGAAAAACGGAGTGCTACCCGAGATCAAGAATGTTCCCGGGATGCTCGTCCTGGTTGGCGACTGGCGGAAGGATGGCGAGATCATCGCCGCGTATGCCAAGAAGCATCACCTCGTCACGTTCGGCAGCAATCTGCTGCTGCTGAACTCGGGCATCGTTGTCGTGATGACCATGGAGGGAAGCAGGCCGGTCATTCACCTGAATCTGAACACGGCGCGCACCGTTGGCGCCGACTTCCATGCGAACTTTCTGAAGCATTGTCGGGTCATCCGATGACGTCGATGAAATGGCTGTACCGAGCGCCTCTTCATGCCCAGTTTCGCATCCTGCTGCTGGTTGCCTTCGTTCCCGGAATCCTCATCCTCGGCGTGTTCACGATCGTCCGCGAACACTCGATCATCCGGAAGAACTTCCAGCAGAAAGCCGAGGAGCTGGTCGATCTGGCAGCCTACAACATGGCTCCCGGCGTCGAGTTCGAGGACCTTCAAGCCCTGAATGAAGTCGTGAATGGCCTTACGCGGCGCGGTGAAGTGACCTACGTTCGCGTGGCCGACCGGAACGGCGTCGTGATGGCGGCGTTCCACCCGGAACAGGCTCCGATCACTTCCTGGAAGAATGCTTTCTCGGCGAATCCCATCGAGTCATTCGACGACGGCAGTGTCCTGCATCTGCGGCACCGGCTCAGCTTCAACCAGCGGTTCCTCGGCACCCTCTACATGGGATTCTCGCTGAAGCAGATCAACTCCCAGTTGTTGTTCAACCATCTTGTCATCGCGGTGGTGGTCCTGTTCACCCTCTTGCTGATCGCTTTTGTGGCCCGCCGCTTCAGCCGGATGATCACGTATCCGATCGAGACGCTGAAGCATCTCGCCGAGAAACTTTCCCAGCAGAACTACTCGTCTCCCCCGTTGTCGGTCGAAGCCGCCCAGGAAATCGAGTTCCTGGCACACACCTTCAACGCGATGGTCCAGGCGATCAACGAGCGGCAGAACGAGCTTCGCATCCTTAATCTGACGCTGGAAAAGAAAGTCATCGAGCGCACCAGGCTGCTCGAGATCGAGACCCAGAAAGCCCAGTTGTCCGAGCGGCTGAAGAGCGAGTTCCTGAGCAACATGTCCCACGAACTGCGAACCCCGCTTACCTCGATTCTCGCCTGGCCGGACCTGATTCTCCAGCATTACGACCGCAAAGAGGACGTGATGACGGGGGCGGCGCAGATCAAGAAAACCGCTCAGCACCTGCTCCGGCTCATCAACGACCTGCTCGACATGGAGGCGATCGACACGGGGCGGATGCGCATCGAACCGGTGAAGACCGAGATTGCGCCTCTCCTGAAAGAAGTGAGCGAGCACATGGCAGGGTTCTCGGTCAGCAGAAACGTGCAGATCGAGGTGAAGGTCCAGAACGATCTGTTCCCGATCGTCATCGATGGTGACCGCCTGAAACAGGTGCTGATCAACCTGCTGAGCAATGCCGTCAAGTTCTCCAGAAAAGGTGGCCTTGTCGGACTCACGGCTCTTGCGAAAGGCGATGAACTCATTCTCGAGGTCGTCGATCACGGGGTCGGCATTGCCGAAGACGACCTGAGATACATCTTCGACCGCTTCAGACAGGTCGACGGCACGATCAGGCGTCGCTACGGCGGATCCGGCGTCGGACTGTATCTCGTCAAGAATCTCGTGACGATGATGGGCGGCACCGTCGAGGTCGTGAGCAGGCTTGGTGAGGGGAGCACATTCACGCTGACATTTTCGAAGTTCGGCGTTCCGCAGCCCCCTGCACATGACGAGAAACCGGCTATGCCTGTCCCGGAGGCGATTGCCGACCCTGACACCGCGCGGGAACCGGCCTGAACCGAACGTTTTCTCAGACCGCGGGGCTTTTCTGCCGATACACGTTGTGAAAACGTTTGCGGCAAGGAGGTTTTCCATGAGCACATCCGGTAAGATTCGCGTCGGCGTCGTTTTCGGCGGCCGTTCGGGCGAGCATGAGGTTTCGCTGGTCTCGGCGCAGTCGATCATGAAGGCGCTCGATTCCAGCAAATATGAGGTCATTCCCATCGGTGTCTCGAAACAGGGCACCTGGGTTGTTGGAGCCGACCCCAAGAAATTCCTGCCCGCGCCCGAAGAACAGAGGAAGCTCGACGTCGCTCCTGCCGAGGCGGCCGGGAAAACAGCCGTGGTCGGCGATCCGTCCCACCAGGGGATGATCCTGCTCGACAGGCAGAACGTCCATCAGCAGGTGAAACTTGACGTGGTATTCCCGATCATGCACGGCACCTATGGCGAGGATGGAACCCTGCAAGGTTTGCTCGAGATGGCCGACCTGCCATACGTCGGCTGCGGCGTCATGGCTTCGGCGGTTGGCATGGACAAGACGGCCGCCAAGCGCCTGTTTCGCGATGCCGGCCTGAAGATCGCCCCCTTCAGGGAGTATCTGCGCCGCGACTGGCGCGACGACCCCGATCAGGTGATCGCCGACCTCGAGGCACATCTCGCCTATCCCTGCTTCGTGAAGCCCGTGAACTCGGGCTCGTCGGTGGGAGTTTCCAAGGCGCATGATAGGGGTGAGCTTTCCGCCGCCCTCGACCTCGCCGCGAAATATGACCGGAAAATTCTCGTCGAAGCTTCGATCAACGGCCGCGAACTCGAAGTCTCGGTGCTCGGCAACGACAAGCCGATCGCGTCGATTCCGGGCGAGATCGTTCCCTGCAACGAGTTTTACGATTACAAGGCGAAATACGTCGACGATCGTTCGGAGCTCCGCATTCCCGCCCCGCTCGACGCCGCGAAGACGGCCGAGATCAGGGAAATGGCGGTTCGGGCCTATCGGGCGCTCGACTGCGCGGGGATGGCCCGCGTCGACTTTTTCCTCGACCGCGACACCGGCGAGCTCGTTCTGAACGAGGTCAACACCATCCCGGGCTTCACGAGCATCAGCATGTATCCGAAGCTTTGGGAGGCGACCGGCATCTCCTACGGTGATCTCGTCACCAGGCTGATCGACTTTGCCTTCGAACGATACAACGACCGCCAGGAGTCGCTGAAGGCCATCATGTCCTGATAATATATATCATAGGATATCATTCAGACCGGCGGGGTGTGTTCAGCCCCCGCCGGTTGTGGTATTTCGTCGGGGTGTCGTGAAATCCGGCAGCCTGCCGGAGTCGATGCCCAGGCGACGGTGTCCGGGGCGAGGGCCTCGCGCATGCCGCCGCTGCAAAGCGCGCAGACGCGATGTTGCGGGATGGAAGGATCGGCTGTCAGGAGCGTCAGCTTCTGGGAGCATTCGATGATTTCGAGCCAGGCGCCGGCCGTCTCGAGAAGACACTCGGCACCGAAGCGGGCCTGGCGCCGGGCGATCGCCGCGAACCGTTCCGCCTGCGGGGCATCGTCGGGAGGATCGTCGTCGAGCGAACAGACATGCTTCGCTTCCTGTTCGCCGCGGTTCCACTCGAGGGCGAGCCGGCTTCTCCAGAGGGCGAGAATCAGTTCTGAAGGAAGAGTGGCGGACGGTTCGAACACGCGTCCGTCGTAACCGCGCAGGGCGTGTTTCCGTTCGGTGAGTGACGGGTGGACGCCGGGGGCGTTGTCGCCTTCGCGGAATCGGATTGGCATGAAGTTCGCGCGTGTAAGACGCGTCAGGGCCTGAATGTAAGGCTCCCGGCCGACCCGCTCGGCCGCGAAGCGATCCGCCTCGAATTCGAAGCGGCGGCCCATGGCGGTGAAAAACCTGTTGGCGATGAGCCAGATGGCGAACACGATCATGCCCTGCATGACCGTCGGGCCGAACATCAACAGTTTCTCGGCGGGAAGAGGGAACAGAGACACCCACAGGCCGGCCGCGAGGGCCAGATCGACCATTGCCAGAAAATAGAGGAACAGATGCCCGTTTCTGAGATGCGCTTCCTCGTGGGTCGCGACGGCGACGATATCGTCTACGGAGCAACCGTCGAGAAGCTCGCCGGTGAAGGCGATCGAGTGGGACGCCTTGAAATACCCGAAAGAGACGGCGTTTGAAATCCCGATTTTGGGAAGAGGCCATCGATAGAACCTGAACGGGAGATCCCTGAGCGACCGAGGCAACTGGTCGGAAGAGATTCGCCGCATTCCCATGAGCGTCGGCAGCAGCAAGGGGATGACGAGGAGTGTTGCGGCCGTCAGCACGGCGAACCCGAGGGCCGGCGACCACGGCGTATTCACGACCCACCACGGGAGCGCCGTGGACATGGACCTGAGGATGAAAAATGCGACCAGGGGCCCGGCGAGAGGAAGTGCTCTCAGGAGGTGAAGGCGGAAAACCGTGGACACATACTCCCGCAGGCTCCAGTTCCCCTTGCGAACTTCGAGGTCCAGCCGGTGAAACGGGATGAGTGTGAATGTGTAAGATATTATCCAGTATATCACAGCACAGGCGGCGTCGTGGCGAATGCCGAGTCGCCGAGGCAGGCCGAGCGCCAGGACCAGGAGGCTGCCCGCCGTGACGAGAAACATCGCGAGAGGAGAGCGCTTGAACGCGTGATACGGAGCGATGCGGTCCTGCCCGTCGGGGAAGCGCTTCAGCCAGAGTCGTCGCTCCCGGTCGATGGCGAGGGCCGGAGCGGCGACCAGGGCCAGCAGAAGGAGCGACGCCAGCGGCCATGTGGAATCGGCCCGGCCGGGAGTGCGTGCCGAAGGATCGATGCCGAGGAGCTGGCGAAGGGCCTGGGCCGCCCCGGCATCGGCTGAAGCGAGCCGGTCGACCACCGATGCTGCCGCAGAGGCGTTCCCGGCGCGAAGTTCGAGAGATGCCTCGACCAGGGCAATATCGGCCTGGGCATGCAGGGTCAGATGCTGCGGATCGGAGATGAGCCGTCGAAGGATGGCAAGGGCGGCCCGGTCATACCCGTGCGCGGCGAGCG
>JAGOCE010000037.1 GCA_017998915.1 Candidatus Ozemibacteraceae bacterium | reverse complement strand
AGGCGAGCGCGGCCAGGGCTCGTTCGCGGCGCTCCTCAGGCTGCACGTTCGCATACACCATTGGCATCTCGACGTTTTCGAGGGCGCTCGTTCGTGCCAGGAGGTTGAATCCCTGGAACACGAAGCCGATCTGCCGGTTGCGCACCGTTGCGAGCTGGTTTTTCGACAGGTGCGAGACCTCGACGCCGTTGATCCGGTAGATGCCGTGGGTCGGCCGGTCGAGACAGCCGAGAATGTTCATCAGCGTCGACTTGCCGGAGCCCGACGCGCCCATGATCGCCACGAACTCGCCACGGCGCACGGTGAGGTCGACGCCGCGCAGGGCCCTGACCGTGACGCCCTCCATGAAATACGTCTTGTGAACGCCGGAAATCTCGAGCAGAGCCGGTTCGGCCCCGGGCGAGCCGGAAGCGTTCGTCGTTGTGGTCTGGCTCATCCGTTGTCCGTCAATGAATCCGGATGCCGCCGCGTCGGCCGCTCCTGCCGGACTCCGCGGCCTTGTTGCTGACGAGAAGGTTCTGGCCGGGTTTCAGGTCCCCGTCGAGAAGCTCGGTATGCCTGTTGCTGCTGATTCCGGTCTTGACCGTGATCGGCACGGGCTTTGAACCGGACGAGAGGATCCAGACGCGCGCATAATTCGGCCCTTCGGGGAGGTCCGGGAGGCTGGCGGGCGCATATCCTTCGGGCGGCTTGAAGAAGAGGGCGCGGGACGGAAGCCGAATGGCGTTCTTCCGATGTTCGACGAGAAAATCGACGCTTGCCGTCATGCCGGGCTTGAGCACCAGGTCATCATTGTCGACCATCACGATGACCGAGTAGGTCACGACGTTCGAGGTGATCGTCGGGGCAAGTCGCACCTGGACGACGCGGCCCCGGAACGTGCGGCCCTTGAACGTGTCGACGGTGAACTGCGCGGACTGGCCTTCCTTCACCATGCCGATATCGGCCTCGTCGACGGCCGTCTCGATCTGCATGCGTCGCATATCTTTCGCTATTGTAAAGAGGGTCGGCGCCTGGAGGCTCGCGGCGACGGTCTGGCCGACGTCCACCTTTCGCGAGACGATGACCCCGTCGATTGGGGAAAAGATCTTCGTCCGGCTGAGGTTGATCTTTGCGACGTTGAGAAGCGCTTCCATCTGCCTGATCTGGGAAAGCGTCCCGGCGTGCTGCGCTTCGGCGGCGGCGATCTGCGCCTCGATCGACCCCTGCTTTGCCCGGTAGGTGGCCATCTGGCTTTTCACCGCTTCGAGAGCCGCCTTCTGCGAGTCGAACGAGGTCTGTGCCGAGTCGAGGTCCGACTGGGAAATCAACCGACGCGCCGCCAGCTCCTTCATACGCTTGTAGTTGCGCTCGGCATCGGCCACGGCGACCTCGGCCTTGCGGACGTTGGCCAGCCCGACCTGCTCGTCGGCCTTCGCGCCCAGCATCGACGCGCGCAGGTTCTGGATCTGGGCGGCGCTGTTGCGCTCGTTCGAGCGTGCGCTCTCGAGATTCGCCGTCGCCTGTTCGACTTGGGCCTCGTGTGTGGACGGATCGAGCTGGGCGATCAACTGGCCTTCCTTCACGACGTCGTTGAAATCGACCGAGATCGAGGCGATGATACCGCTGACCTGGCAGCCGACCTCGACGGTCGTCACGGCCGCGAGAGAGCCGGTGGCCGAGATCGTCTGTCGGATCTCCCCCTCGGTGACCTCCTCGAAATTCCAGGTCGGGGGGACGTTGCGCAGTTTGTAGACATACCAGCCGCCGCCGACCAGGCCAACCACCAGGAGAATGACGATCGCTATACAACCGTATTTCATCGGTCCACCTTACTCGTTCGATTCGGCGTCATCCGCTTCGGCGGAAGCGTCGGAGGAAAACTCCGGAATCAGTGCCGGTGCGTCGCCGGGCGCCGCCGCCGCGGAACCGGATGCCGTCTGTTCAATATCTGGCGATATCGTTGCTGGATCCGCGATGGCCGGTGCCACGGACGCGATGTCGCCCTCGAGGATGGTCTCGTCGGTCACGGCGCCTGCCGTCCATGCGGACATGCCGCCCGTTTCCGCCGGCATGATGCCGAGTGCGCGGTCGAGCGTCGTGAGGGCGATGAGGCTGTCGTAGTAAGCCGTGATGTGGCTGCCGCGGGCCGAGGAGTAGGCCGCGCGGGCGTCGGTGATCTCGATCGGGGAACCGAGGCCTGCATCGAACCGCCCTTCAGCCAGGGAAAGCGACTCGGCGGCCTGTTTGAGCAGGATCTCCGAGGCGGAGAGCCGCTGGAACGCATCGCGCACGCCGGTGACCGCCGTTTCGATCTCGGCGCGCACGGCAAGGCGCTGCTGGTCGAGCGAGGCGCGGGCCTGCTCCACGCCGTTACGCTGTTCCTCGATGGAATACCGGGTCAGCTTCCCGTCGAGAACCGGCACGGAGAGCTGCATGCCGACGCTCCAGCTTCGGTCGAGCGGAGAAGCCGTGCCGTTCCAGTCGTAGCCGGCCGAGCTGGAAAGCGTCGGGTTCATGCCGCGTTTCGTCCCGGTCAGCCGGTGTTTCGCGGAGGCGACCTGGAACCTGCTCTGCGAGATATCCGGGCGGGAGAGAGCCTCCTCGATGAGCCGGTCCGGATCGAGTTCTGGCTCGATGAGTTTCAGAAAACCGGTGTGAGAAGCGATCTCGATCGTTCCCTCATACCCGACGGCTTTCGCGAGGGCGGACAGGGTGTTTTTCGCCTCGCTCTGCGCCTTGATGACGGCCACGTTCGTGTTCGCGACATCGACGAGGGCTTTCGTGATGTCGTAGGGCGCGCGCGTTCCGACGTCGACGAAGCCGCGCACCTTGTTCAGATGCACTTCATAGCTTTTCAGCAGGTCACGCTGGACGTCGACCTGGGCCATCGCCTGGAGGGCGCGGTAATACGCCGTCTTGATCGTCACCGCCGTGGTGACGTCGCTCCAGGTGCGGCCGGCCCGGGACGCGGCGTAATCCGAGTTCGCGGCGTTCAGCTTCGCCGTCGTCTGGCCGGAGTCGGTCAGGGTCTTGCGAACGGAGACGCCGTTCGATGTCGAGTCGGTCATGCCGATGCCGCTCAGTGCCGCCGCACGCCTGAACTCCTGTCGGTTCCGGGAAAAGCTCGACTGGACGTTCGCCTTCGTGCCCATGCCGCTCCGTGCCGAGCCGATACGGGCCCTGGATGCGTTCACGGCCGCCTCGGCGCTGCGGATGGCCGGGTGATGGTCAAGGCCGTATTCGAGGCACTGCTCCAGAGACCAGGGACCCGATGCCGGCTGTGCCGAGGCCGGCGCCGCGCCGGCGAACAGCCCCCCAATGCCGAAAAGAAGACAGCCGGTGATACATGATGATCTGAAACGGTTTCTCATGGTGGAACAGGATAGCACGTATCGCCTGACCCCGGGAGAACGGGCACGTAAATTTTTGTAAAAACCGGTATAATAAATACTATTCTATAGAGGCTGCTTCTCTTTTCTCGGGAATCCGGTATAATCGGCAGCACAATTTCGTGGAGGATGGACGATGAACAGCCGTATCGAAGCGTTTCTCACCGAAGATCTCGGACCGCACGATTGTGACATATCCGTCGAATGTCTCGGAGACGCGGCCGCCAGACCTGCCGTCGGGCGTGTGACCGCCAAGGCTTCCGGCATCGTCTGCGGCCTCTGGCTGATCGAAGCCGTCGTCCGCGCCGTCGAGAGCCGCCGGTCCGCCTCTGGAAAGACTGTCGTTCCCGCGGTGGTGAACATTCTCGCCCGCGACGGCGATGCCGTCTCCCCCGGTACCGTCGTCGCCGAACTATCAGGCCAGGTTGGCACCCTGCTGACGGCGGAACGGACGCTGCTGAACCTTGTCCAGCGCCTGTCGGGCATCGCGACCCTCACGCGTTCCTTCGTCGACGCGATGAAGGGAACCAACTGCCGCCTGCTCGACACCCGGAAAACCACGCCCGGTCTGCGCGACCTGGAAAAAGCCGCCGTCCGCGTCGGTGGCGGCTTGAATCACCGGTTCGGCCTGTTCGACATGGTGATGCTCAAGGACAACCACATCACCGCCATGGGCGGTGACATCCGGGCCGCGGTGGCGGCCGCCAGAAGTCGCATCGGGCCGGCCCTGAAGATCGAGGTCGAGGTCGCGACCTTCGAGCAGCTCGAAGCGGCGCTTGACGCCGGCGCCGACATGGTCATGCTCGACAACATGCCGCCCGACCTCATGAAGCGCTGCGTGGTCCGCGCGGCCGGCCGTGTTCCGCTCGAGGCGTCCGGCGGCATCACGCTCGAAACGGTCGCCGCGGCGGCTGCGACGGGGGTCGACTTCATCTCGGTCGGCATGGTGACGCACAGCGCGAAGTCCCTCGATATATCGATGAAAATACGGATCTGAATCCGGAAGATGAAAACGAAGGCCCCGCCGACCGGCGGGGCCTTCATGCCTGAAGGACTCTGCGAATCAGAAGCGGCCGACGAAACCGAACGTCGGGCCGGTGTAGCCGACCTTGATGCTGTTGGTCTCGGACTCGCCGTCGACCATGAAGCCGCGGTAACCGGCGGTCAGGAACCACTGCTCGGCCGTGGTGAGCGGGTTGAGGCGCCACTGGAGATCGAGCGCGTAGTCATAGGAGCGGGCGCTGTTGTCACCGACATTGGCGCTGATATACTTGAAGCTGCCGTGCAGGCCGAAGGTATCCGTGAAACGGGCCCGGCCGGCGAGACCGATGTAGGGAATCGGCAGCAGTTCGCCCCAGGAACCGCCGATCGCGGCGTTCGTCGCGTCGCGGCCGCTCACGCTGAGATGCGCGTTGTCGAACTTCACGCCGTACAAAAACTCGATGTGGCTCGGATCGACCTTGACCTTCGCGGGATCGCCGAACACCTTCAGCATGCGGGCGCCGCACAGATCGAACCAGACGTGCCGCAACGTGAGGATGGCGCCGGCATTATAATTCTTGCTATCGAACGTGACGGCCTTCGTGACCGTGCCCTGATGACGGACGATCGCGTAGTCGAGGGTGAGGCGGCTCCTCCGTGACAGCGTGTATCCGAAGTGAAGGTTCGGGGTGCTGCGGTCATCGAAACTGCCGTCGTCCTCGAGGTCGATCTTCAGTCCTTCGACGTTGAGGTCGCCGTACAGGTCCGCCTGCCAGACGCCGAACGAGCCGCTCAGGCGCTTGTTGATCTGCCACGTGTCGAAGTTTCCCTTCTGGTCCGCCTTGGGCGCCTGGATGTCCCACTGCCAGCCGAACGCAGCCCCACCGACGAAGCAGAACAGAAAGAGTGCGAATGCAAAACGTTTGATCATGTCATCCTCCGAATAGAAATGTGTCTCTGATATGCAGGCATTATAAAATCGACCCTCTTTCAACGCAAGAGGGCCGAAGGGATCGAGTGAAAGGAAAGGTCAGGAGCGGCTTGCCGTCGCACCCTGCTGTTCGGCTTCAAGAAGGGAGGTAGCCTTGAGCCATGACGGGCAGTACGGGGTTTCGCGAAGCCTGACGAAGGCCGCGACGACCGCGGGGTCGAACTGGGTTCCGGCGCACCGACCGATCTCCGCCATCGCCTCGTCGAATGTCAGCGGCTTGCGATAGGGCCGGCACGACGTGATCGCGTCGAACGAGTCGGCGACCATGATGATGCGCGCGCCGACGGGGATCTCGTCACCTTTCAGGTTGCTCGGATACCCCTTGCCGTCGAACCGCTCGTGATGATGCTCGATGATCATGCAGACGTTTTTCAGGAACTCGATCGAGTTCAGGATGCCTGCCCCGATCATCGGATGCGACTTGATCGTCTCGAACTCCTCGTCTGTCAGGCGGCCGGGCTTGAGCAGAATCTGCTCGCTGATGCCGATCTTTCCGACATCGTGCAGCAGTGCCGCGTGACGGATCGTGTCGACGTCGATGCGGGGCAGGTTCATCGCGAGGGCGAGAGACACGCTCAGATCGGTGACGCGGCGCGAGTGGCCATGCGTGTAGCTGTCCTTCGCGTCGATCGCGGCTGCAAGCGCCCTGATCGTTTCGAGGTAGACGTTGAGGAGGTTGTGATAGAGCCGGGCGTTCTCGATCGCGACCGAGGCCTGTGAGGCCAGCGTGTCGAGAAGATCGAGATTCTCTGCCAGAAACGGCCCCTTCTTGTCGAGCTCGCGCTCGCAGTTGATGACGCCGATCAGGTTGTCGCGGTTCAGCAGGGGCGCCGAGATCAGGGTGACCGCCTTGGGCCCTGTTTCCAGGGCGAGCTTCTTGAACTGCGGTTCGAGCGTCGTGTTGGAGACGCGCAGGGGCTTGCGCTGTTTCGCGGCCTGGCCGGCGATTCCCTCGCCGAGTTTGAAGCGCACGTCCTTGATGCGGGCATCGTCGAAACCACGGGAAACCTGGACGTGGAGTTCCTGATGCTCGTCCGAATACAGCATCAGCGTCGCCCGGTCGGAATCGGTGATACGCGTGGTCATGTCGATGAAGTAGGTGAGGACGGAATCGAGGTCGAGCGACGAATTGATGGCTTTTCCGAGCTCCTGAATCAGGCTGAGCTCGGCGACCTGCTGTTCGGTGCGCTCATAGAGGTTTGCGTTCGCGATGGCCTGAGATATCTGCCCCGATATACTGAGGAGCAGGTTCAGGTCGTCTTCGGTGAACGCGCTGCCGGAGCGCTTGTTGTTGACGTTCAACACGCCCAGGAGACCCTTGTTGTGCAGAATCGGCACCGACAGCACCGAGCGCGTCGTGTATTCGAGCCTGCCTGCCCGGTTCGCGAACCGCTCGTCCTTCGAGATGTCCCGGATGAGGACCGGCTGCTTCTGCTGGGCGACCCAGCCGGAAACGCCCTCGCCGACCGGAACGCTGACGCGGCCGACGAGGTTCTTCGGCATGCCGATCGCGGCGTCGAGGGAGAGCAGGTTGCGGAGCGGGTCGTGAGCCATCAGCGAGCAATTCTCGACGTCCATGACGTCCTGGACCTGCTGGAGGATCATGTTGAACAGCCGGTCGATATTCAGCGTTTTCGACACCGACGAACTGATCTTGTACAAGGTCGTCAGATACTCGAGTTTGCGCCGCGAGTCGTCGAAGAGGCGGCGGTTCTCGAAATACGAGGTCAGAAGCCGGCCGATCGTGGTGAGGAGCTTTTCGTCGGCCTCGCTGAATGGAGTCCCGTCCTTCTTCTGATAGGCGCTCAACACCCCGACGAGCTGTTCTTTCGTCGAGAGGGGAACGGAGAGCACCGAGCGCGAGAAATGGTCGAGGAACGAATATTTCACGATATTGACATCATGGGTGACGTCGGATATCAGCAGGGATTTGCGCTGCTGGGCCACGAATCCGTGAATGCCCTTCCCGATCGGGATGCGCAGGTCTCCGAGTTCATCGGGGAGGCCGATCCGTGCTTTCAGATACAGGTCGTCCCGGTCACCGTTGTAGATCATGAGTGAAACGCCGCTGCACGCGAGGGCTGCGGCGATGTCGGCGACGACCTCGTCGAGCAGGCTCGCGTCGCCCGCCCGTTCCGACAGCTTTTCCGAGATGGCGAACAGGTTCGTCATCTCCCGCACCTGCTGGTTTGAGCTGCTCAGCAGTCGCGCGTTCTCGAGGACCTTCGTCACCATCGAGGCGAGCGTGCTGAGGGTGGTGCAGTCGTCCTTCGTGAACGCGTTGATCTCGGACGAGTCGACCGAGATGACGCCGATGAGCTTGTCGCCCACCGTCAGTGGAACGGCCATTTCCGAGTAGATGGCTTCGGGGGTCTCGATGTAGCGAGGCTCGAGCAGGACGTTCGGAACGACGAGCGGTTCACGGTTCTTCGCGACCCAGCCCGTGATGCCCTGGCCGATCGGGACCCGGATCTTCTTGACTTCCTGCGGATACGCGCCGCGCGCGACGGCGACCTCGAGATACCGCTTCTTGTCCTTCCGGAGGAGAAGCGCGCCGCAGGTGGCGTTTGTTATATCGATCGCTATATCCATCAGGAACTCGAGCAGGTTCTGGAAGTCCAGGGTCGAGTTCATGATGTTCGACGCCTCTTCGAGCACCGACAGGATCTTTTCCTTGCGGCGAAGCGCCTCGCGTTCGCACGCCATGTCGGTCTGTTGCTGAAAGAAGTGATCGACCATTTCGGTGACGGCGTCGAGCTGGTCGCCGGTGATACGCGGCATACCCGCTGCTGCTGATCCTTCGGACGTGGAGCCGTACGGCCCGACCAGCACGGCGCCGTAAATATGGCCGCGCCACTCGAGCTTGACGACTTTCAGGAAGTTCCCGTCAGGGCGCATCATGATGCCCCCGTCGGAGAATCCCGTCAGATCGGCAGGTTCGACCGGGCCGCCCAGGATCTCCTCGTGATTGCCGACGACGGCTTCGCCGCGCTCGTTATACACGGTGAGATGCAGGCCCGACAGCTTGAAAACGCGTGTGACGAACGCTTTCAGGCTGGCCCGATCGACGCTTTCCTCCAGGTAGATTTTTTTGACCACGGTGTGTGAATGTCCTGGAAGTCAGATTCGGAACGGCGATACCGCCGTTCCGTCGTTATGAAGGGTGTTTCAGCGAACGTCGATGACGGAGGAGGTGCCGCCGTACTTGTCGGCGACCGTTTCCTTGGCCTTCGGATCGCTGATCCAGTCGGTCTGGTTGATGACGAACTTGTACTCGTGACGGCCGGGCTTGAGGCTGACGCTGCATTTCCAGGTGCCGTTCTCATTCTTCATGACGTTGGAATCCTTGTTCCAGTCGTTGAAATCACCGACGACCGAGACGCTGGTAGCCTTGGGGTCGACGTGCTCGAACGTGACGGCTCCGCCCGCGGCGGCAGGTCCGGCATGTTTCGGCGCTTCGGCGCCTGCCTGGGAACCCGTCTCGCCGGACTTGTTCTCTTCCTCGTTATCCCACTCTTCGTCTTCCTCGAAGCTGTGCTCGCGACCGATGATGTAGCCGATCCCGAATACGCTGCCGACGATGAAGAGCTTCCAGACGAACCGCAGAAATCTCAGCATCCCTTGACCTCCTGAGTGTGTTGTTTCTTTATAACCCGAAGTGTAGCATACTGCAAGAGCAGTGTCTTGCGACCGACCTTTTCGAAATCGATCGTAAGACGGAAATCCGCAATCGAACTCCCTTCCGTCGCCGTGACACGGCCTTTCCCGAAAATCTGGTGCATCACGTCCGTTCCCGCCTGCAGATTCAGCATCGTTCCCGGCTCGGAGCCTGCCGGATGTTCGGGCGAAGGTGTACAAGCCGTTACGATCGACGCTGGTTCAGTGGTCTTCCGGAATGCGTAGCTCGGCGCTTTCCGCTCCGAATCCGAGGCCCTGATGTCGCGCGATGGCTCTGTCGCCGGTTGGGAACGGGAGAAGGAATACGCGGCCGCGGAGCCCGTAGACGGACGCCAACCGCCTCCACTCCCGCTTCCGCTGCCGAAAATTCCGCCGGCAGGCTTGCCTTCGATCATCGACGACGGGACTTCCCCGACGAAGCGCGATACGATGTTGTTCATCCAACCCCCGAACATCATCCGGCGCCGGGCAGCCGTCATATACAGCCTGCGCATCGCGCGCGTCATGCCGACATAGGCCAGACGTCGCTCTTCTTCGAGCTGTTCCGGCAGATCCTTGGAGGAGTGATGCGGGAACACGCCTTCCTCCATGGCGATCAGGAACACGACGGGGAACTCGAGCCCCTTCGCGTTGTGAAGCGTCATCAGATGCACGCGTTCGGCCGCCTCGTCGAGATCGTCGACGTCGGCGTGCAGGGCCACTTTTTCGAGATACTCTCGAAGCGTCAGCTTCGGATTCTCTTCCTCCTGGAAACGGATGTCGGCCAGAAGGCTCTCGACGTTCGACTCGCGGTCTTTCGCGTCCTCCTCCTCTTCCGTTTCATATAGCCAGTTGATGTACTGAGTGCGGTCGAGAACGGTCTTGGCGAGCATCGAGACCGACGAACCCTCCGCCGTCTCGACCAACTCCTCCATGAGTTTGACGAATCCGCCGGTCTTGCTGCGGGGGCTTGCGGCTGCCTGGGCCATCACCTCGCCCCACAGATCGCCTCCGGCCGCGAGCCGTTCGACCGTCGTGTCGCCGATGCCCCGGCGCGGCGTGTTGATGATGCGTCGCAGCGAGATCGAGTCGCTCCGGTTCCCGAGGAACCGCAGATACCCGAGAACGTCCTTCACCTCGCGTCGCTGGAAGAACTTGAGGCCGCCCGTCACCTCGTAGGGAATCCCCTGGCCCGTGAGCGCCTGCTCGATCGTCCGGCTGAGGCTGTTCATGCGGAACAAGACCGCCATCTGGCCGTAGGGAATCCCTTCACGTGCGAGTTTCCGGATCTCGCCCACGATGCGGTCGGCCTCGTCACGGTCGTCGCCTGCGTGGAGGAAACGGGGCAGTTCGCCGGCTCCGTTCGTCGTCCAGAGCTGCTTCTTGTGGATGCCCGCGTTGTTCGAGATCACGGCGCTCGCCGCGTCGAGAATGCCCTGCGTCGAGCGGTAGTTCTGCTCGAGATACACGACGCGGGCTCCGGAAAAATCCTTCTCGAACTCGCGGATGTTGCGGATCGTCGCGCCGCGCCAGCTGTAGATCGACTGGTCCTCGTCGCCGACAACGCACAGGTTGCGGCTCGCCGATGATAATAAAGCGATTAATTTATATTGAGCGGTGTTGGTGTCCTGATACTCGTCGACGAGAAAGTAGCGATACCGGTTCTGCAGCTTCTCGAGCAGATCGGGCCGGGCGTTCAGCATCTTCCAGACGCAGAAGATCAGATCGTCGAAGTCGACGGCCTGGTTCTTCTTCAGGGCTTCCTGGTAGCGGGTGTAGATCGTCGTGATCCGCTCGGCTTCCGACTGCGGCGGCTTGAACTCTTCGGGCCCCAGAAGCTCGTTTTTCGCCTGCGAGATCACGCCCAGCATCGAACGGGGTGTGCACTTCTTCAGGTCGAGATTCAGGTCGTTGAGGATCAGCTTCATCAGCTTCTCGCTGTCGTCCTCGTCGTAGATGGTGAACCCGTCGGGGAAACCGGCCGCCTCGTGCCAGCGGCGCAGGAGCTGACTGCAGAACGTGTGGAACGTCGTCAGCGTCACGCCCTCGCCCCGGCCGGGCAGCAACCCCTGGACGCGCTCGCGCATCTCCTTCGCCGCCTTGTTCGTGAACGTGACCGCCAGGATCGCCGATGGGTCGACGCCGTTCCGCTCGATGAGGGCGGCGATGCGCATCGTCAGCATGCGCGTTTTCCCCGAGCCGGCGCCGGCGACGACCAGCAGCGGTCCTTCCGTGATATTCACCGCCTCGATCTGGCGGGGGTTCAGCGCGGCGATCTGCCGTTCAAGCGCGGGGTTCATTCAGTTTCCTCGCCGTTCCCGTGCCGGCTCCGGACCACGACATCGTGATCCAGTCGCCTGCGACGTAGGTGCAGCCGCCGTTGAGCTTCACGTCATACAGCGGCCCCTGGTGGTCTTCCGTCGTGATCTCGACGATCGTGTCTTCCTCGACGGTTCCGCGGTCTCCCAGCACCGGTACCACCATTCCGAGCTTCAGATGCGATGCCGGAAGCGGGTAGAACGCGGGCTTCTTCGTGAGCTGGATCTTGCGGACGACCTCGAGATTGTCGAGCGCGACGAGCGTCTTCACGAACAGCTGGGCCTCCTCGTCGTCGTCCCGCGTCACCTCGAGATACCATTGCCCGTGGCTCGTCTGGCGCCGCCTGAACTGCTTGTGCTCGGCCTTGTCGGGGTCCTGGACATTGTCGATGCGGATGAGATGCGAATACCCCGGTCGCGACCCGGCCCGCTCGGTTCCCCCGAAGATGACGAACTGGACGGCATTGCTGGACGTCTGGCCGGCTTTCGCGACGCGCATCGTCACGTGGGGGCTGTCCTCGAACATCAACCAGTCGAGAAGCAGCTGGTGCGCGCGCGACGGCGTGTCGATGCGGTTGTAGAGTTCCCTGATCATTTCGTCAGGTAGTTCCGATTCGGCCTGGCGGCCCGAGAACGGCAGGTCGGGCAGGCCGTATTTGAATACCGCGTATTTCAGCAGGAACTCGGCCTTCAGGGAATTCTCCGTCGACTCGATGATCCAGACCCGGTCGACGATGTCCTGCTGGTTGAACAGGTCGTGACGCAGATTCTGCATCGCGATCAGGTCCTTCATCAGGTCGCCGGAGAGCCCGACGCGGAATCCCAACGCGTTTCGTTCCATCAAATACAGGTGATACAGCCGGTTGACCTGGTTGAGCCGCCCGCAGCACGGGTGGTCGGGGCTGCACCGGAGCGTGGCGCCCCGCGATGTTTTCAGGCTCAGCACCGGCCCCTTGTGGTCGAACTGGACGAAAATGTCGGCGGCGGTCGCGAAAATCGATTCGCCCCAGCCGCCGGCCGCGACGAGTTCCCTTCCCTCGCGGATATCGCGGGCTGGAACCGGGCCGTCACGCGTCATCAGAGAGGTTTCGGCGGTCAGCATGATGCCGGGAACCCCCTGATGACGTCGTGACGCCGGGCCATCAGCATCCGTAGGACAGGTTGAACTCGTAGGGGTGCGGCCGCAGGGCCACCGGCATCGCCTCTTCGTCGGTCTTGCGCTTGATCCAGTTGTCGATCAGGGCCTTCGTGAACACGCCACCCTCGAGCAGGTAGTCATGATCATGCTTCAGAGCGTCGAGCGCCTCGATCAGGCTGGTCGGGAGTGCCTTGATCTTGCTGCGCTCTTTCTCGGGCAGCTCATACATGTTGCCGTCGACCGGCCCCACGTTCTCCTTCTTGGGATCGAGTTTGCGCCGCACACCGTCGATGCCGGCCATCATCATGGCTGCGAACATCAGATACGGATTCGCCGTCGCGTCACCCGCGCGGTACTCGAACCGCTTGTCGTCGGCTTCTTTCACGTACCCGGGAATGCGGATCGCGGCCGAGCGGTTCGACCGGGCCATCACGATCGAGACCGGAGCTTCGTAACCCGGTACCAGGCGCTTGTATGAGTTGGTCGAGGGGTTGGTGAAGGCGGCGAGCGAGCGGGCGTGGACCAGAATGCCGGTCATGAACTGGACCGCCGTGTCGCTCATTCCCGCGTAGCCTTTCGGATCGGCGAACAGCGGTTTGCCGTTCTTGTCCAGGAGCTTGAAGTGAACGTGAAAGCCGCTGCCCGGCGCGCCGAACATCGGCTTGGGCATGAAGGTCGCCGTCTTCTCGTGCTCGACCGCATAGTTTTTGGTCGCGTATTTGATGATCATCGTCTTGTCGGCCATGCTGCGGGCCGTGCCGAAATCGGTCTCGATCTCGAGCTGGCCGGGGCCGCCGACTTCGTGGTGGTGATACTTCACGCCGATGCCCATATCGAACAGCATCTCGACGAGGCCGCCGCGGAACGAGGCATACAGGTCTTCCGGCTGCTCGCCGTGGTAGCCGCCCTTGAGCGGCATCGGATACCCGAAGTTTCCCATCTCGGCATCGTCGGTGTTCCAGTGGGCCTGGCGGGCGTCGATCGCGTAGCCCGAGCCCTGCATCGCATCCTTGAACGTGGCCGAGTCGAACACGTAGAACTCGTATTCCGGCCCGAGAAGCAGGGTGTCACCGATCTTCTGGCTTTTGAGGAACGCCTCGGCCTTGTCGCAGACAAAGCGCGGGTCCTGCTCGAAGCGGGGCTCGTCGCCTTCCGTCACGTGCATGTTGCAGATGAAGGAGAGGGTGGGCTGGTCCCAGAAGGGGTCGACGAAGCCCGTCGTGATGTCGGGAATCAGGATCATGTCGCTGTTGTCGACTTTCTTGAAGCCGTAGCTCGAGCCGTCGAAGCCGAAGCCTTCCTTCAGCGTCTGCGGGGTTACCGTCCGCCCGGGAGTTGTGAGGTGGCGCCACCGCCCGAACAGGTCGCAGGCCTTCAGATCGACGTTGACGATCTTTTCGCGCTTGATGAACTGGACGACTTCCTGAAAATTCTTGAACATTCCCTTCTCCTTTGTCTGTGGCGGACTTTTTCGACCGCTCCTGCCGGCGCCGTTTTCCGTGCGGCCAGCCCCGTTAGCATACCCGAGACCCGCCCCCAAGGCAACGACATTTCGTCTTCCCGGAAGTGGCTGACGACACGCGAGGAAATCCACGGATGGCGCAGGTGACGCAGATGAAAATCATAAACTATAGAAACCATGGCCGAATCTCTCCGTTCCGGCATTGACTTTCCTGATGCGGGCGTCTATCGTGGATTGACGCGGGTTTTGACCCGACTTTGCACGAGGTGACGACGATGCCTCCCAGACACCCCAAGGGACAGCGCAAATACCAGCTCACGGCCATTTCCGACGCTTTGACCGACATCATCATCGAGGTCGAGGACGAGGAACTGGTCACGCTCGATCTGCCGAAAGGCAACAGCATCGAACTCACCCCCGACAATCTGAAGAAGCTTCAGAAGATTGCGCAGAAGCACCTGCCGACGATCTCGCCCGGCGGCTCCCCGACCAACGTCATCTATGGCGCCAGCAATCTGGGCCTGCGGTGCTCGTTCATCGGCTGCGTCGGAAGTGACGATTACGGCTACGACTACATCAACAACCTGCGCGAGAACGATGTCGATACCTACGTCTCGATCAAGCGAGGCCATTCCGGCATCTGTTACACCCTCATCAGTCCTGACGGACAGCGCACCTTCGGCCTCGATTTCGGCGTCACGAAAAAGCTGTACGACTACGAGATCCTCCACAGCCTGATCGCCGATTCCGAATACCTGCATTTCTCGGCCTATGAGCTTCGCGGGGAAAACCCGATCAATCGCTCGACCCGGCATGCCTACGAAACCGCGCGCAAGGTTGGCACGCACATCTCCTTCGACCTGGCCGACAGCTTCGTGATCAACTCGGCCCGTGCCCGCATCGAGGAGTTTCTCGCCGATCGCGTCGACATCCTGTTCGCTAACGAAGAGGAAGCCCGCGCCCTGTGTGGCCCCGACTTCCGCCGGATGCTCCAATACACCGATCTCGCCGTCGTGAAACTCGGCGAGCAGGGCTCGGTCGCGATCACGCCCGAAGGCGAAACCCGCATCCCCGCCTACCGGGTCGAGGATGTGCGCGACACGAACGGTGCCGGCGACAACTTCCAGGCCGGCTTCTTCTACGGCATGTTCAAAGGCCTGCCCCTCACGACCTGCCTGCGCATCGGCAACTTCCTCGCCGCCAACATCATCCGCCGCATCGGCGCCCAGTCCAAGGTGAAAATCCAAGGCATCGAGTTCATCATCTGATTCACTCGGATACACCACGAAAACACGAAGGTCTGCCGTTTATTTTATAGTGATATCAATAATATTCTGTAGGGGCGGGTTTCAAACCCGCCCCTACGCATTGATTGGGTGGTGGTGCATCCTGCAACGACCACAAAGAACCTCTGTGTCTCTGTGCCTCTGTGGTTCGTTGATTTTCTCAGGACGGTGAATCGCCGTCGTCGTTCGGGCGGTTCGCCTGGCGGACGAGGGCGATCGCCAGAATAATTGCCGCTATATATCCGCCGAAGCCGAAGAACAGCGGTGCGGGGATGCCCCAGACAAGACCCTGGAAGCCGGAGAAGGTGATGAATACGGCCGAGCTGAGAACCAGTGCCGCGATGATCACCGCGAACGTCAGCTTCTGCACCAACCGCTCGATGACCGACATCGTCCGGTGCTGGTTGGCGGGCTCGATCCGCAGGGTGAGCGTGCCCCGCTGAAGCGCTTCCAGAAGATCGGTGATCTGGCCCGGCAGCTCCCCGGCCGCGTCGGCGGTTTCGGAAAGCCGCTGCCAGACGAGCTTCCCAAGTCTCTTCGGAGCGAGCCGGACGGCGAGAAGCCTCCGGATGTGGGGTGTCACGGCTCCTTCGATATCCAGCTCCGGGTCGAGGCAGCGTGCCACGGTTTCGATCGTCAGCATCGCCTTTCCCATCAGGAAACACTCGGATGGAACGCGGATGCGATGCCGGCGGGCGCCGTCGAACAGGTCCCGGATCACTTCGCTGAGCTGAATTTCCTCGATCGGTAAGCCGACGACCCGGTCCATGATCTCCCCGACATCGGCCAGGAAACGGGTCCGATCGAGCGGGGCCTCGCGCTTCCCGATCGCGGACAACGCTCGCGCGGCCGCATCGACGTCGTTCTCGACAAGGGCGATGATCAGGTCCGTCAATCTGAACCTGAGAGTGTCGGTCAGGCGCCCGACCATTCCAAGGTCGAGAAAGGCGATGCGGTTTCCCGACAGTGCGAAAATATTGCCTGGATGCGGATCGGCATGGAAAAACCCGTGCTCGAACACCATCGTCAGAACGGCTTCGACGGCTGTTTTCGCAAGAATCCGGTTGTCGTTCCCGAGGGTGGCCGCTTCGGTTATCTTCACTCCCCGGATCCGTTGCATCGTCAGGACGCGGCGCGACGAGCGGGCGGGGAAAACCTGGGGAACGACGATCTGGCCGTGTTCCCTGAAAGCGGAGGCGAAGCGTTGGGCGCTGCGGCGTTCGTGCGTGTAATCGAGCTCGCGCATCAATGCCTGCCTGAACTGGTTCACGATGCCCGGAAGGTCGTAGGCCTTCAGCTCCGTCCACACGCCGGTGATGCGGACCGCCATTTCGGCGAGCAGATGCAGGTCGCGCTCGATGATGCGGGTCACCCCCGGCCGCTGGACCTTTACGACGACGTCGGTTCCGTCCGGCAGTCTCGCCCCGTGGACCTGGCCGATCGAGGCGGTGCCGAGCGGCTGCTCCTCGAAGCTCGAAAACAGCTCGGAAATCGCCTTCCCGAGATCGGTTTCAACGATCGCGCGGACCTCGTCCATGCCAAAGGGCGGAACGTCGTCCTGCAGTTTGCGAAGCTCGGCGGCGATATCGTCGGGAACCAGGTCGGATCGCGTGCTGAGAATCTGTCCCAACTTGATGAAGGTTGGGCCGAGGTCCTGGAAGACCAGCCTGATACGCTCTGGAAGCGAAGCCGCTTCAGCTTTCTCCGTTTCGGCGGGAATCTTCAGACCTGCGACGGTGTTCGCAAGGTCGGCTCCGCCGCGCCGGAGGCGGGAAACGAGAGGGCTGAACCCGTGCCGCACCAGCACTTGCAGGATTTCCGCCAGCCGGTTCACGTCGAGAACGAGCGCCACCGGGCGCCATTGACCGAGTATCCGACCTTCCATACGATCCTCCACCGCAATGGTATCACACCAGGTACGTTGGCCTGGTGGCGTCGTCCGACATCCGTAGGGGCGGTTCGCGAACCGTCCGGAACGGCGGAACCACGATACCAAGACGTTCTCACCGCCGAAACACCGTGGAAAATGCTCATGTCGGAAACGGGTTTCGGCATCGTAGAATGAACATGGCATGAAAAACCAGATACACGAGCATGTTTCGAAGGCATCGTTCCTGCGGCGGAAATTCGGAGGCAGGTTTGTTGCGATCACCCTGTTGTGGCTGATTCAGGGCCTCTCTGGAATGACCGTTGCCCATGAATACGCCGGACTGGCCTCCTTTGCCGCATGGCTGAGCCAGATCGAGCCTCCCGCCGAACTTCTTCCGGGAGAACCGCCTGCCATCGGGCTCCGGAGCGCCCTGGTTCATCCGTATGCACGTGATGCGATCCTCCGGGATCTCCCCCAGCTTGTTTCAGGCCCGCCGCCGCTGTCATCGAGCGGCTCGCGGAAATTGCCGGGTGACGCGTCGGTTCGCCTCGCACTCTCAAAAGCGGAACGAATCCGAAAACTGCTGCACCGATGGCCCGAAGGCCCGAACGCCCTTTCCGAGCACCTGGCCGTCCATCGCCTGGCGTTGTTCACGGCAGATGAGCCGGCCATCATCGATCGGATCGCGTTCCTCCTCGCGGTCGAAGATGGTCATGACGACCTTCTGAAAGCCATGCTGCGCTATCGCGATATGCTCAATCAGCTTTCAAAAGACGGATTCCGCCGTCCCCGCGCCGAACCATGGTGGCTTCAGCTCCGCATCCTGCAGGAAAAAGCACGGTTTCACCGCCTGACGACGCAGGACCACCGGCTTCTCACGCAGATTGTCGGGGAATTGCCATGCGATCGGGATCTTTTCTGGCTGGCTGCCTCGGTTCATCACTTCGCAGGTCTCGCGACAGGTGCCGCCGCATTGACCGCCCGGGCCGTGCTGCTCGATCCCGAATCCGCCCGAGACGCAACATACCGGGACGATCCCGATCGCGTGACGGCATCGGAATCCACCGTGGAAGGGTATCTGGCCGAAAATGACCTGCCTCCGGCCTCTCCGGCGAAAAACCCGGGGATACGCCGGATTTCCCTCGCCGCGGAATGGTGGGGACCGCACCAGGAGTTGCTGGCGAACGAGGCCGACCTGGTCTGGAAAAAGAGCAGATTCGTCGATCCCGAGACGGGCGAGGAGGTTCCGGCTGACCTGATCGCCTGGGTGGTCCAGGCTGTGGCATCGGCGGCGCCGCATC
>JAGOCE010000401.1 GCA_017998915.1 Candidatus Ozemibacteraceae bacterium | reverse complement strand
GCAGGTTCGGCGGGAAGACCGAGATGGAACTGGCCTGAACGGAGGCTCGCATGATATCCGGCCGCCGCATGACCCCCACCCTCCTCTCCACCGGCGTTCTGACCGTCGGCCTCGTCCTGACGCTCGGGCCGCTCGCCTGGATGCTCGTCACGGCGTTCACCGATCCGACGGCGCTCGAGCAGAGCCCGCCTCGATACGGGATCTGGTCGCTCGAGAATTTCCGACTGCTGCTGAGCGGGGGCCGGATGTTCCGATGGACACTCAACTCGCTGGTCATCTCGGCCCTCATCACGGCCGGCCAGCTGCTTTTCAACGCCCTCGCCGCGTTCAGCTTCTCGGTCGGCAGGTTCCGGGGCCGCGAGTTGCTATTCTGGCTGGTCCTGGCCGCCATGATGGTGCCGGGTCAGATCGTCATGCTGCCGCTGTTCCTCTTCCTCGCCCGCTGGGGCCTGATCGACAGCCTCTGGGCGGTCATCCTGCCCTCGATGGCTGCGCCCTTCGGCATCTTCATGATCCGCCAGTACATGGACTCGATCCCCCGGCAGCTGCAGGAAGCCGCCCGCATGGACGGCGCGGGCGAGTATGAAATCTTCCGGCATATCTACCTGCCGCT
The DNA here is from genome assembly GCA_017998915.1 of Candidatus Ozemibacteraceae bacterium. Classification (GTDB taxonomy): domain Bacteria; phylum Muiribacteriota; class Ozemobacteria; order Ozemobacterales; family Ozemobacteraceae; genus MWAR01. Next base: position 3,258 of record JAGOCE010000401.1, on the reverse strand, counting down.
CTCGGCGCCGATCATGGCGACGTCGGGCATCTTCATCTTCATCGCCCAGTGGAACTCGTTCCTCTGGCCGCTGATCACTCTGAATTCCGAGGCGAGCTACACGCTCCCCGTCGGTCTCGCGACGATGCAGGACCAGCAGATCATGGATTACGGCCTGCTGATGGCCGGGGCGACGTTCGCCGCCCTGCCGATGGTCCTGGTGTTCATGCTGTTCTCGAAACATCTCCTCGAAGGAATGCGAAGCGGAGCCGTGCAATGATGGAACCAACCTGGATGATCTCTCTCGACATCGGAGGCACCGCCGCGACGGGCGTCGCCGTTCTCTGGCCCGACGGGCCGGTTCTCGAACTCTCCTGCCCGTCGAAAAACCTGCGAGCCATGAGTTCCGAGGAACTCGCAGCGCTGATCAATACTATATATGCTAAAATATATGAAGCCGGTGACGTCGAAGAGGCCGTCTGGCTGATCGGAGCCGCGGGAGCCCGTCCGGAGCCCGACCGTCAGCGGTGGGCGCAGGCCATGGCGGGGCTCGGGCTCGAAGCCGCGGAGATCGTCGTTTCGCGCGATTACGAAGCCAACCATGCCGCCGCGTTCGGCGGCGAGGAAGGCATACTCAGCGTGAACGGGACCGGATCGGTGCTGTTCGGCCGGAAGGGCGGCACGGACCGCCGCCGTGGCGGCTGGGGCTTCCTGCTCGACACGTCTCCTTCCGGAGCGGAGTTCGGCCGGCTCGCCATGCAGCAGGTGCTCGGCGCGATCGAGGACAACGCGCATGAGAACAGCATTCTTGCCGGTTTTCAGAAACAGTTCAGGCATCTCGGCATCGACCGGGCGGCCCTTCTCGACTGGCTGTATGCCGATCCGGCCGCGCAGCGCAGGCTCGGCGAGATCGCCCCGGTTCTCACCATCGCCGTGGACGAAGGCGACCGCACGGCCGAAGCGCTCGTTTCGGCGTCGCTCCGCCGGTGGGCATCCGACGTCCGGGCGCTTTCCGGCGAACTGGGCTTCGGCAACCGGGTGCCGCTGGCGGGGGTCGGAGGTCTCTGGTCACGCTGGAAGGCGTTTCCCGAGCGAGCCCTGGCCATCCTGAGCGAACGCGAGCCGGGAAGATTCACCCTGAAGCAACCGGCGTTTCCGCCGTCCTGGGGGCCTCTGGTCAGGTATTTCGCGGGATCACCTCGCGGCCTCGACCTCGACACCCTGCGGCACATGCGAACCCTTGCAGACAAGGTTCACTGACCATCATTCGCCACCGGAGGAGTCATGACGCAATCGACCACCCAGACCGCAGCAACCTCGCTGCCGTTGACGGAAAGCAGAAATCCCCGCTCGGTCTATATCGACCGCCAGCCCACCCGTGACGTCGTCAAGACGTTTCTGCACGAGGACCGCTCGGTCTTCACCGCGGTCGAGGCGGCAGCCGACAGTATCGCCCAGGCAGTCGACCGGATCGTCGCCTCGTTCAGGCAGGGCGGCCGACTCGTCTACATCGGGGCGGGAACGTCGGGCAGGCTCGCCGTTCTCGATGCCTCGGAATGTCCCCCCACGTTCGGCGTGCCGCCCGAGATGGTCACGGCCGTGATCGCGGGCGGATCGGAGGCCATCCTCCAGGCAATCGAGGGCGCCGAGGACGACCGGGACGCGGCCGTTGCCGATCTGAAGGCGATCACCCTCTCGCCGGCCGATACCGTGGTCGGCATCACGGCGTCCGGAACCACGCCCTACGTCATTTCCGGCCTCTCGTTCGCGAAAGGGATCGGCAGTTGCACGGTCCTGCTCTCCTGCAACCCCTACGGACGACCACCCGACGTGGACATCCACATCAACCCGGTCGTCGGGCCGGAGGTGATCACCGGTTCAACCCGTCTCAAGAGCGGAACGGCCTGCAAGCTGGTGCTGAACATGCTGTCTTCGATCGCAATGATCAGGATCGGCAAGGTGTATCAGAATCTCATGGTGGACGTGCGGGCCACGAACGCGAAACTCCGCAGGCGCGCCCAGCGTATCGTCATGGAAGGCGCCCGCACGACGCCCGAACACGCCGACACCTGCCTGTCTCGCGCAAACGGAGAGGCCAAGGTGGCCATCTACCTGGCGAAGAACGGCGGAACGGCTGACGAGGCGCAACAGGCGTTGAGCGCGGCGGGCGGTCGTCTCGCCGTCGCCCTGGGGGAAATCGACGCAGATGAGATCTGATCTGAAACGGTTCGCCCGCGTATCCCTTCTCGCCGTTGCCCTCCTCGGAGGCCCGTCGCTGGATGCGGCGCCCGCGCCGGTCGTGAACATGAAAACGGCGGAATACGCCAACAGCCTCGAATGCCGCCTTCCCGGCGGAGGAACATGGCGGCTCGGCAAGGAGTCAGGCAGGATCGACGGGAAAGACGCACTTTCTATATCAGGAACTATTTCGAATCCCGCCCGAAAACGGTATCACGTCATGGTGGAGTCGGCACCGCGCAGGGAGCCTGACCGGCTCGAAGCGGCGCTTCGGAAATGGCGCGCGAGCGGCCGTACGATACATACGTTCGAAGCCGGAAAGATCTCCTACGCCGCTGACGGGAAGACGGTCTCGTGGGACGGCCGAGTCGTGTATATCGGCGTCGGCATGTTCGACGCCCGCGACGCAGCATCGAAGCTCGTCGACGAACTGGCGGCGGCAGGCAGTTCGAGCTGGGTCTTCGAGGAAATCCTCGCACAGGCGCGGGGCACCCTCGCGCTTCATATCAACGGGAAACGCGTTGCAGCCGGGAGCGCGGAGCTTCAGCTCGTGCCCAGCGACGTCGTCGAGCTGAAAAGGGTCGAACATGCCAGGGGGTATGCCTGGCACGGCTTCGAAGACCGGTCATACCGAGGCCCCATCAGCATCCGTTGGGGGGCACAGGACGCCCTGGACGCGGTTTTCACGACAGACCTCGAGACGGTCCTCGCGGGAGTGGTGCCATCCGAAATCTCATCGAAAGCCGCGCCTTCGGCCCTCCAGGCGCAAGCCGTGGCGGCACGAGGTGAAATCCTTTCGAAGATCGGCCTCAGGCATCTCGGCGAAGGCTTCGATTTCTGCGCCGAGCAGCATTGCCAGGTGTATGCCGGCGAGAATGCAGCGTCCCGCAAACTCGCTCCCTTCATCGCAAAAACACGGGGCGCCCTGCTTCGCAATGCCGAGGGTGCGGTTGTCGACGCGGTTTATGCAGCGAACTGCGGTGGCCGCGGGGAACCCAATCACCTCGTCTGGACCTCCCCACCCGACCCGCAGCTGAAAGG
>JAGOCE010000400.1 GCA_017998915.1 Candidatus Ozemibacteraceae bacterium | reverse complement strand
CGATCAGGCGGCGCAAGTGCGCCGAAAGCCTCCTCGAGCTTCTCTGGGCGGCTTGCCTGATGACGGTCGCGCTCGTTCCGCTGATCCAGCTGTACCGCATCTCGAGAGCCCCGGAACGAAAGTCCGAGATGGAATTCACCGCAACGCTCCTTGCGCGGCATGTCGTCGAACGCATTGTCGCCCTTCGAAACGCCGACCCCGCCTATCTTCCCGGCATGACCCCGGAAGAGCCGATCGTCTCGACGGCTGACGGATTCCAAGCGGTCTCCGAACATTTCAAGGGGCTGTTCGGCCGTGAAAACGGCCTTGAAAAGGCTGACAACACCGATCTATTCGCTACTCTCGAGCCATTTCGGTGCCGCATCGACACGTATTACCTCGACGGCGGCTATTACAAGGTTATCGTCTACATCCATTATGAAGAGAACGGACGCACGAAGCGGGTCTTCCTGGAACGCCTGCTGTCGGCTCCGACCTCCTCCTCCCAGGAAGAGACCCCATGAACACACGTCGCGGCATCGGCTCTCTTGAAATCCTTCTCATCGGCATTTTCGTGGTCATGATGGGCTCGACTCTCGTGATGGTCTGGCAGTTTTCCCGAATCTCGGTACCGAATGCCCAGCCGGGAATCGATCTTGTCACGACGTATGAGCATGCCGTGAACCTGATGGCGAACGACGCACGAAGAGCTCGGGCGATGATCGCCGGCCGCGAGATCCTGCACCTCGAATCAGACGCCGGAAACATCGAATGGAGCTTTTCGGCCGGCAATCTCCGGCGCGCAGCCGGTTCCGGCGCCCCGGAAACCATCGTCAGCAGCCTCCGCGAAGGCGGCTTTACCACGGCAAGCGAGACCCCTGGCTTGTTCTCGATCTGGATGATCCCGACCGACGTCTCGGCCATGCCGCTGTTCACATCGTTCGCTCTGCGGGGGAACGGCCTATGATGTCCAACCGCTCCGGCGTGACGCTGTATATGATCCTCGCGATGGTGCTCGGACTCGTGATCATCGGCACGACCTTCACCCTCAACGCGATGAGAAAGATTCTCCCGCCACCGTTCCTGCTCGAGCAGAAGGCCGATTACCAGATGGAATCGGCATTCGTGTTCTGCCTGTCACGCCTGAACGATCTGCAGGCGGCGTCGGACGAACCTCTCGTCCGGCAGGAAATCGCTCCCGGCGCCTGGCTGACTGTCACCGCGAAGCCGGCAGGTGACGACGCATGGATTCTCGACGCCCGGGTCAAGGCGGAGTCGTGGACCCGCACGCTTTCGGCACGCGCCGTCAGAACCATTCCCGCCTCTGCCCAGCCTCAAACGCCTGAGGCACCCGTTGCCGCTCTCACAGCATCCGATACCGGGGAAATGGCCGCTCCGCCCGCCCGGTCGCCCCACGGTGCCCCTGCCGGCGCCTGGCGGATCTTTTTCCTGTCTGCCGGCGAAATCGCAACCCAGCTCTCCGGCGAAAGAGCAGCTCCCTGAATCGGCTGTCCGGGTCCGGAAAGATGAAACGCCGGGCGGGAGTCGTGATGATTCTCGTGATCGTGTTCGGAAGCGTGCTGCTTCTGCTCGGCATCACCCTTCACCAGTATGCCGTCCGGCAGGAGGCGAACATTCATCACATTACCTCCGGCGAGGTCGCGCATTTTCTCGCCGAGTCCGGTCTGAGCGTTTCCATCCGCTCGGTCAGGGACGCCCTCAAAGCCGCCGGAATCGAAGGCGACACCGGGAGCGTCGAGCTGAGCCGTCTTCTGACCCGCCCCGGGCCGCTCCCGGACACCTCCCTCATGTCGCTCCTCAAAGATACCTGGAACGAGGATCTCCGAAACTTCGCCGCGGAGGTCGATCGCTCCGCGAAGATCGGCGTCGAAGTCTGGCTGCGCGAGTTCGGGCTGACCGAGACGGACCCCGCCGTCTGGGCCGACCCGTGCGCGAAATCGGGGTATCTGTCGATCGAAGCTACCGGCGAATACAAGGGGGTCAGGAGAACCCTGGCCGTCAAGCGCCGCGTGCATGTGGCGAACATCCTTCCGCCGGTGGTGTCGAAGTTCACCTTTCACGTCGCCGATGCCGAGCGCGGAAATGAAGGCAGATATAATATCATACGCAATGATTATGCCGGTGGCGTTACCGACGGTCCGAAGCCTCTCATCTGCCTCAATCACGACACGCCCGAATCGCCGCTCGAGCCGAAATCCCTGGCCGAAGCCCTGTCGGCGAACGCCCCGCCCGATGCCTGGAAACAACGCGGCTGGATCTTCCTGGGGGGCCGACGCGTGCGTCTCCAGATCACCTCGGGCGCCGGCGCGATGGGTGAGATTTTCCACTTCTACGACGTCAGCAACGTTAACATGTTCCAGGCCGTCCGGTTCCGCACGCCGGCTGCGCAGCTTCCCGATATATTCTCGAGCCCGGCGGAGTTGCCTGTCGACAAGGATCCCCAGCGGCAGATTCCCTACACGCTCGGCCACGGCTTCGTCATCGAAGGGTTCCACGACCGGAGCAGCCGGGCCGACCACGACGCCATGTATCAGGGAAACATCCTCTCGGCGAAGGAAAAGGCGGCCTACGGCGCCCAGTCGTCACAGTTGCACATCTTCGGCGAAGCCCGGAAGGGCTTCCAATCGAGGACGAAGGTCATCGGCAACGTCCACGCCGCGTTTCCCAGGTTCGCGAACATCGATGTGACCCCGCAGGATGCCGATATCGCGCGCCAGTTTTCCGCCCTTCGGCCGCCGCCGATGTATCTGCTCCCCTCGATGACGGAATCGGATTTCGACCCGGGACGCATGATCTCCGACATACTCGGCCGCAAAACCGGCGGCCCCGTCCTCGTCGCGGCGCTTCTCTGCCCCGATTACGGGCGGTATGCACCGCTGATGAGCGGCATCGTCGAACTTCCATATGCAAAACTATACAACACGATGCAGGACGTGCTCGAGAACGCCAATCCCCGCCGGTATCCTTCCGGGCAAACGATTCTCGAGGCGGATGACGGGGGAACGATCGAGCTGAGGCGCGACGCGGCGCTTCTGTACCGGGGCCGCGCCGGGGCGCCGCACGCGGCCGAGGTGATGCAGAAACGCGCCCGGCGCGAGTTTTCGAGCATCGCCGAATTCTGGAAGGCCTGCCACGACGAGAAGACCGGCATGCTCCACCTCAACGACCTCGTCCGCATCCGCAACGACGAGAAGCTGACGTTCGCCCTTCCCCCCGGCGGCAAAAACCCACCGCTGAAGGTGAGCGGGGGCGGCCTCGTCGTTCTCGACGAAGGCAACGTGGCCCTCCGGGGCGTCCAGATGGCAGCGGCCGGCGACGCCCTGACGATCGTCGCGGTGAATGGATCGACGGTCTCCGTCGAGAACACCCTTCCGAACCACGTGAACATCCTCGCCCCGAAGGCCGACCTCACCGCCCAGGCACGCATCGACCTGACGGGAACCGTCGCCGTGGGAAACCTCCCGCCCGACACCCGTTCCGCCGGCGGAGTCCTGCGGTACCGGCAGATCCAGGATCCGACGCAGGCTGGCTACCAGGCGTTTTACAAGATCCATATCGACGATCGGGACAGTGTGTGGCATGAATAAGAACGAGAGATCTATGCATCGCCGGGCGATGACGCTCGTCGAGATTCTCGTCGCGGTCGGCCTCCTGAGCGCCGTCATGATCCCCGTCCTTCTCTCGTTCACCGCCGGCAGTCGCGGATTGGCGATGAGCGCCGAGGATCTGACCGTTCATACGGCGGCCATCGAACTTCTCGAACAGGTCATGGCGTCTCCGTTCGACCTCGTTCCGGCCGGCACATTCACGAACGACAGGATTCGCGACGGTCGGCCATTCTTGCCCGCAACGCCCCTCAGGTTTCATGTCAGCGATAT
>JAGOCE010000399.1 GCA_017998915.1 Candidatus Ozemibacteraceae bacterium | reverse complement strand
CGGATCTCATCGCCGTAGCGGGCGATCTCCTCTTCGGCGACGATCTCGATGTCACCGCAGAGGAGCGTCGTCACCTTCCCGTAGCGCACGAGAAGGGTCACCGACATGTTGTTCTGATCCGAGAACTCTTGTGATTTCGAAACCGATTCTGGGTGCAGGACCGTGACGAACAGTTCGGAACCCCAGTCGAGAACGTCGCCGGCCTTTGCCGTCATCCGGGGAATGCGCTTCTTTTCGCATAGTTCCGCATATTCTTTGTAGGTCTGCGTGTTCGAAACGCTGCCGCAGTCCCAGATGCGGTCGACCTTGAGCAGTTTGAGCACTGGAATGATGCCGCCGAGGTGATCGTTGTGGTTGTGCGTCACGACGACGCCGTCGAGGCGCCTGATCCGTTTCGTTCGGAGGTAATTCTGGATCAGCTCGCGGTTTTCGCGCACCGCCTGGGTCGAGGAAACATTCATGCCGCCGTCGATGAGATACGCCCGGCCGCGTGGCGTTCTGACGATGATCGCGTCGCCCTGCCCCACGTTCACGAAATCGACGCGGAGTTTCGGGTTCATGGCGGACGGGCCGATGCCGCCGTGGTCGGGGCTGAGCACCATCGCCCAGACCGAGATCATGATCAAAAACACGATCACGAACCAGACCTTCATGGCCGTGCTCTTGAACGATGTTTGTTCGAATCCGTATTCAGTCATGGCCTGTTCCGGTCACTTGATTTCGACAAGGGCTTCGAAAAGCTTGTATTTCTTTTCCGTCAGCCCGGGAATCTCTTCGAGGTCTTCGACCGACGTGAAGCCGCCCCGTTCGTTTCGGGCGTCGTAGATGGCCCGGGCGAGCTTCGGTCCGACGCCTGGAAGAGCCTCGAGTTCGTCGAGCGAGGCGAAGTTGAGATTCAGCCGGCGCGGCTCTCCGGCTTCCGGGGCGGCGACGGTAAGAACCCTCTTCAGCTGGGCAAATTTTTTCGAGGACACGCCTTTGAGCTCTTTCAATTCCGCCAGGCTCTTGAAGCCCTTTTTCGTTTTGCGCAGGTCGATGATGCGCTCGGCCATCGTCTTCCCGATGCCTGGAAGCGCGTCGAGCTGGGCGAGCGTCGCCGTGTTCAGGTTGAGCTTCGGAAGGCTGCCGAATCCTTCTTCTTCCTCCGGTTCGTCGTGCTCTTCGGATTTTTCGGGAACATCCCGCTCCGTCAGCCGGGAAATGCGATCGATGCCTCCGAGCGTGTGAAGGTTTTCACTGCGCTCCCGGGCGATCTGGAACACGAGAAGCACGACGCCGAGGACGATCATGCCACCCATCATGCCGAACGTCGTCTTTTCGAGGGTCGTCAGACGCATCATCTGGCCTCCTCGGTGACGGGGGTAATATATGTTATGGTATTCGTTTTCCCCTGGCGGGCCGTAACCTGGATGGCTCCGTACCGCTCGGTGCGATACACCGGCATCGGAAGGTCGCGACTGCGGCGGTTGAACTGGATCGACCGGCCGTCGAGAAGCTTCTGCATGTAATACCGCTCCATCAGCCAGGAAGAAGGTTTCCGGAAACTGATCCCGACCCATTCAGGCTTCGTAGCGCGGACATACTCGGCGAACTTGTCGTAGGGATACGGCAGGTCGGCGAGAAGAAGGCCGTTCAGCTCGGCGGGAAGTGCCTTGTCGTAAAGATACGCGTTGCCCGGGGCATAGGCGATGCGGTCGCCGCCTTCCTTGAACAACAGGGCGGCGCCGTCGTAATAGCATGAGAAACGGTGCGAAAAGGTCGCGGGAGCGAGCACTTCGACGGAGTCGCCGAACCCCTCGATACGGGCGCCAGCGACGAGCGGATGGACGGGAATATGATACTTGTTCACGGCCTTCACGAGGGCGTTGAAGGATTCGGCGGCCTGTTCCCAGTAGTAGTTCGGCGGGGTCGAGATGTAGATGCCCTTCTTGTAATCGCCCTCGACCTTCATGTCGGCGAGGGAAAACCGCTGCACATACTCGCCGAAGGGAACCCGCTTTCCGTCGATCGGGATCTCGAACGGGGCGTAGATAGCCCGGACACGGTAATTGTCGAGGACCGAGAGCAGACCCGAGATGCGCTCCGGGAGGGCCGAGGTGAGAACGACGGCGTCGACGGCGTTCGCCATTTTCGAGGAGAGAGCGGGCTGGATGACGCGTTCCCCGATGTCGTAGCCCGAGAACGCGTCGCTGTAGCCGGCATCGACGAGGAGCATCCTTCCGTCTTTCTCATACAGCAGCGATGATCCGAACCCAACGTCGAGCATCGTCAGTCGCATCGACGGACGGCTCTCGATGCGCGATATGCCGAAAACGGCGAGAAAAAACACGACGGCCATACCGCCGGCGGCGATGAGACCGAGGCCCCATTTGTAGTCTGGATCGTCCCAGAGCTCGACGACGGCGTCCCAGAGCGCCGATGCGTAGGTCGTGATGTCATCCCAGAAGAAATACAGGTGCAGAACCGCATAATAGAGGATCAGGAGGCCGATCCCTGGCTGAGAGACCCGCGGGAATGGGATCAGCACGGCAAAGAAGTGCGCCATGCCGAGGAAAAATTTGACTGCGAGCCAGTTTGCAGCGTTGATCACGAGGGCGAGGTGGAGTCCGATGACCGGGACGAAGGAGCCGATGATGCCGGCGATCAGGCCGACCTGGACGATGACGCCGATGAGCGGAATCGCGATCATGTTCGCGATCGGCGCAGAGAGCGACATGGAGCCGAAATAGTAGGCCGAGAGCGGCCCCATCATGGCGAGGAAGATCGCGATCTGGGACGAGGTGAAGCTCATCAGCCACTGCGGCAGCATCTCGAAGCTGAAACTCTGGAAGCCGGACAACCGCGAGAAACGCCGCGATACAATAACTGATGCTATTATATATATCGCGATGCCCGGGAAAAAATACGGCGCGAGCACGAGATCGCGCTTGAGCACCACGACGATATACAACAACGCCGCAGACCCGAACGCGAACGCGAGGCCCGGTCCGCGCAGACATTCGCGGAGCAGCTTTTCGGACGGCTCCGAGAACATCGCCAGGGCGTAGATTGCCATGAACGAGAGAACGAAGCTCGGCTCGGTGAGCTGGAGCGGGTTGACGGTCAGGATATAGGCAGCGGCGACGGAGAGGGCGAAGATGATCGACGCCCGGAAGCCCCGATCGCTGAGATAGGCCCTCGACAGCAGAAACAGGCTGTTCATGAGGGCGGCACGCACCGCGGAACTCGGCCAACCGACGATGAGGGCGAAGGTGAACAGGAAAAAGACGATGATCGGCGAGAAGATCCGGAGCGGAACGCCGAACATCACGAACAGACCGTAGAAAAGGCCGGCGATGATCGTCACGTGCAGGCCGGAGACGGCGAGAACGTGCGACACCCCGGTCTTGCGAAACTCGGTCGTCACGATGGGCGGAAGGCCGCCTTTGAGGCCGAGGAGAACGCCGCCGAGAAACGAAGATTCGGGATACGGCATCGTCTGTTTGATGACGCCAAGGATCGACGTGCGAAGATACAGCGCGAAGCGATACCAAGGCGAGCCGCTCGGGTCGTCTTCGATGATCTCGAGGCGGGCACCGCGGCCGGCGATCCGGACGGTACGGAATATGCCGCGGTTCCGGAGCGTCCGTTGGTAATCGAGGCTGCCGGGATTGCGGGCGGCCGAAGGAACGGAAAAGTGGCCGCTGATCTCGACCCGCTGGTTGAATTTCAGGAGCTTGAACGCGTCGTTCTCCTCAAAAACCTGGGCAAGAACGAGTCCGTCGTCGATGCGCGTCTTGGCGGGCGGCGGTGTCTCGGAAAGCAGGTCACCGGCAGGCGCGGTTTCGGATGCAACATGGGAAGCTGGTTCCGGCTGGGCGGCGGCGGACTTTTTTCGTCCCCTGCCCTTCGA
>JAGOCE010000398.1 GCA_017998915.1 Candidatus Ozemibacteraceae bacterium | reverse complement strand
CCCGCCCCCGCTCGCCAAGCTGGCCGAACCGGCCCAGGCGTCGGCCGCCGCCGAGATCGCTGCCAACCCACCTCGCACCCGCAAGATGAAACCGACCGAGATCATGCCCCCGACCTTTGGGGGAACAATCGAAACGAAGAACGCCCTCGTCGCGATCATCGATCGCAACCTGTATCGCACAGGAGATACGTATCTGGGAAAGACCATCCGAAAGATCGAAAAAACTCACATCACGCTCGACGATTCGGAAAAAATCTATCTCATGCCGAAATTCGGGGTGAAAATTCAGATCAAGGACGACACCCTCTCGGTCGTCGACGAATTCCGGAAAGGCAAAGGGCCGTAAAATCCTTTTTTCTGACGGGTGTTTCCTGCCGATAGATAGAGCATGAGTTCTACGCGAAGGCACGGACGGTTCCTCTTCTGGTTTTCTCTGGCAAGCCTTTTCCTGATAACGGGCTGCCTCGAGAAAACCGTGTATCCCTCTGTCCTGATGACCGTGACGAACGTGACGCCGAACCCGATCACCGCAACCGTCACCACGGACGCGAGCGGTTCGATCAGCCTCACCGCGGACCCGCTTTCCGTCACCTTCAGCGTTGAAACGGGTGTTCCGTCGCGCATCGTCAGTTACTCGGTCTTGTATGAAACGAGAATCGGGGAGCCGCTTCCGGAGCTTTCGATTCTGGACATGCCCTTCGATCTGTATCTGTCACCCGGCGCGGGTGCTCCGGCCGAGACCACGACCGAGGTCGAGGTATATACGACGCAAGCGGCCTCGCTCATGCTGAACTCGCCGTCAGACATCGCCCCCCTGCGAGCGACCGTCTCCTACCTGATCAAGGACGTCAACGGCAACGAACTCATCAAGGAAGCGCACACACAGCTTTCGAAGCCGTCTGCCTGACCGGATCCCGGAAGATCACATCCGCAGATGTCGCGGCTGAACGGGTTTCAAACCAGCCTCTTCACCGTCCCTGACGCGAACCGTCCCTACGGTTGTATAGTGATTGATCTTGAATTCGCGTTTCGGGGGGGGAAGGGGAAGATGTTTCCCCTGTCGAAAAGGCGGAGGCCTGCCGATATCTGAAGGTGGAGGAGACTCACCTTGATCCTGCTCAGATGCCGGAAAATCGCATTTGCGGTGCTGGTCGCCGCCCTGCTGCTGGAAGGCTCGTTCCATCCGGTCGCGGAGGCAGGTTCCCGGCGGCGTTCTCCTCGTCAAAACCAGTCGTGGCAGCCATTGCCGCAGGCTTCGATGCGCAAGCCTTCGATCAAGGCGCCAGCCGCGAATGGCAGTTCGAACTCCCCTTCATCGGGCTTCCTGCCGACGATCCGCCAGCCGTCTACGGTCGCCCCGATCCGGCCGGCTTCGCGAAGCCTCGGCTGGACCGACATGGGAAACGGCGCAAAGATATTGAGCAATAACCCTCCTGACCGGATCGAGCCTGCCGTCCTCTCCCTGATTCCCGAAACTCCTGCCGATCCGGCATTTCCCCTGTATCAGGCATCGGCTGTCTCGGCAGATACCGACGGCACATCGGGGGGGACGCCTTCGCTTCCAGCAACACCAGCCCCCATCACGGGCGCACCGTCACAGGGCCTTCTCCTGCCATCCGCCTCGAGAGCGACCGAATCATCCGGCTCTGCAAACGTTCTCGAGCTGCCGGAAGAAATGAATATGGCGATCAGATCGCTCGACTTCCGGCAGACGGACGTGAAAGACGCGCTTCGCTCACTTGCATCGCTGATCAATCTGAATCTGATGCTTGCCAATGACATCAGCGGTGATGTGACCGTTCTCTTCAGCGACGTCAGCATCGAAGAGGCGTTCAACACGCTCATCCGAAGCTTCAATCTCGCCTTTTCCTGGGACGGCACGATCCTCCGCATCTTCAGGTCCGAGAACGCACCGCTCGTCACCCGGATCTTCAACATCCGGAACACGACGGCCAGCTCGGTCAAGGACCGGATCGACAAGGTCCTGCTCAGCGAAAAGGGAAAATCCGAAGTCGATCTCCGCACCAACGCCCTGATCGTCACCGACACCGCGGCGACACTGGAAAAGATCAACTCGCTCCTTCCCCAGATCGATGTCAGGGAAGCCGAAGTCGAAGTGACCGCACGCCCGATCACCGAGGTGTTTTATCTCGATTATGTCGACGCCACGGTTCTCCAGCAACCGATCCAGACGATCGCGAAGGACGCCGTGATCCAGTCGTTCAGCTCGAGCCAGGCTTCGCAGGCCGGCGCTGCCGGCGGCGGCACGGCCACCGGCCGCCAGGACATGATGATCATCACGGACACGCCCAACAACCTCGAGCGCATCCGCGAAATCATCGAGAAGCTCGATATCGCGCCGCTGCAGGTTACAATAGATGCGCAAATATATGAGATCGATTTGAACGAGGAAGAGCGTCTCGGGATCAACTGGCAGAAGCAGATTCCCATCGCCGGCACCAGCGAGTCGGTGTTCGACATGTCGATCTCCCCCGAGGAGTCGACGGCGGGCGGAACAGGCGTGTTCAGATTCGGCAGTCTGTCGGTGAACCAGTTCCGCGCCCTGCTCGCGATGCTGAAAACCCACTCGTTCGCGAAAGTGCTGAGCAACCCGGTCATCACGACGCTCAACAACCGCCAGGCGAACATCACGGTCGGCCAGGCGATTCCCTACATCTCGGCCTCTCAGGTGAACGCCCAGACGGGCCAAGTGACGAACACCGTCTCCCAGGCGAACGCGAACATCTCGCTCCAAGTGACGCCGTCGGTCACGGGAAACGACGAGGTGTTCCTCGACATCAACCCGACGATCAGCAGCGTGCTCGGCTTCACGACGCTCGGCGGGAACTCGACGCCGAACCTGAGCAACCGCACGGCCCAGACCCAGGTCATCGTGAGAAACAACCACACGATCGTCATCGGCGGCATGATCAAGACCGACAAGAGCGACTCGATCTCGAAAGTCCCGTTCCTCGGCGATCTGCCCGGCATCGGCAAGCTGTTCCAGAAAAAGACGACCAAGGAAACGCGGACCGAGCTGATCATCTTCATCACGCCGCATATCGTCAGGCCGGGGCCGAAGGGCAAAAGCCTGGAAACGGTGAAAGCCGGCCTCACGCCCCGGGTGAGCGTCCAACCCTGACGCCGTCGCCCCGGAATCTCTCGAATCCCCAAGAATGAGTGCAGGGTCGGGTTTCAAACCCGTCCCAGCAGGCGCACGTGCGAGTGAAACGGGAGGAGGTTACTCTTCCGGGATCGCCAGGCCGTCGGAGGGTTCGGAGGAGAGGATGTCCGCGTTTTGCGGCTCATCTGGCAAGACGCCGGCCGACACGAGGGGGCGCATCTTGATATCGCAAGCTTTACCGTCGGAATCGACGTAGACGATTTCGAAGGTGTCCATGTATCCTGGCGCCGAGCAGGCGACCTGGTGATAGGTCGCGGCAACCTTCGGGATCCGGAACTCGCCCGTAGAGGTCGAGATGACGCTCTGGCCGCCGAGCTTGACCCTGGCGCCGGACACGGGCCGGCCGGTCTCGGCATCCAGAATGGTTCCGACGAACGAGATGAGGACAGGGCGAAGCTGAAGGACCAACGGCGCCTTCCGGAAACCGGCGCGGTATTTCAGTGTCAGGGCTTCGTATCCTTCGGCATACGCCGTCACTTCGATCAGCGCATCCCGCCGAATTCGAAACCGAAAGGTGCCATCCTTCTCCGTCGTAAAATCCTTCGTGCCGATCAGGACCGTCGCGCCCCCGATCGGCCGGCGGTTCAGACTGTCGAGGAGACAGCCGGTCACCTGGATCACGTTCGGCTCGGCCGGCGGAACAGGCCTTGCCGCGACAGCCGCCTGCTCATTCGAAACACGAGGTTCCACCGCGGGAGGTTCTGTCTGAGAC